>JAYWEB010000413.1:0-7403 GCA_043779575.1 Chthoniobacter sp.
GTGGCGGAGAGCGATTCCGCGGATTCCGCGCCGTCGAAGACCGCCAGCTCGGCGGCGCGTCCGCAGAGCCACGCGCCGAGGCGCGCGGCGTCGTAGAGCGCCAGGCCCTGGCCGGCGAGGGCCGCGCAGACGCCGGTGAGGACGTCGCCCATGCCGCCGGTAGCCATGCCGGGGTGGCCGGTGGAGTTGTAGCTGAGCGGCTGGGCGGCTTCGCCGACGATGGTGCGCGCGCCTTTGAGCAGCAGGGTGACGGGGTAGCGGCGGGCGAAGGTGAGCACAGTCTCACGGCGCGAGCGGTTCGTGGATGCGGGATCGAGCCGCGCCATTTCGCCGGGATGCGGCGTGAGCAGGCGCGGCCCGGCGCAGCGCGCGAGCAGGTCGGTGCGGCGGGCGAGGATGTTCAGCGCGTCGGCATCGACGATCATCGGCTGCGGTGCGCGCTGGACGAGCTTGAGCAGCTCGGGTTCGCGGTCGGGGCCGAGGCCGGGGCCGACGGCGAGGACGTCGTGCCGGCCTGCGAGCGCGTCGAGATAGGAGGCGGCTTCTTGCACCATGATCTCGGGTGCGATGCGGCTGGCGACGAGCGGATAAATCTCCGGCGTGACGTAAAGCGTGACCAGCCCGGCGCCCGCATGGAGACAGGCTTCCGCGCAGAGCACCGCCGCGCCGGTGAGGCCCGGCGAACCGGCGACGATCCCCACGCGCCCGCACTCGCCTTTGTGCCGGTCGAAGGCGCGGCGGGGCAGCAGCGGGGCCAGCGCCGGCGCGGTGGCGACGCTCTCGAAAACGGCCGCCTCGGCCCGCGCGGTCAGCTCGGCGAGCGGCAGCACGGCCAGCCGCCCGACGTAGCGCGTGGCGGCGTCGGCGAGCAGGCCGACTTTGGCAAAACCGACGGTCAGCGTGCAGTCCGCGACCACGCAATCGGCATCCGCGGCACCGGTATCGGCATCGAGGCCGGTGGGCAGATCGAGGGCAAAAATCGTGGCGTTTTCCCGCGTGCGGAGGCGGTTGATCGCGCGCGCGGCGGCGCGGATCGGCTCGCGCAAAGGACCGCTGGCCCCGATGCCGAGGAGGCCGTCGAGCACGACGAGCGCGGCCCCGCTTTCCTGCCGCGCGGCCACGGTGACGCCGGTTGGCGATTCCCGGAATTCGCGATGTTTCCGCACCGTGAGGGAACTCCACGCCTCGGGCTCGAAGATGGGCTGCAGCTCCACTTTCCAGCCCCGCCGCGCGAGATGCCGCGCGGCCACGAGAGCGTCGCCGCCATTGTGGCCTTTGCCAAAAAAGACCACGCACTTTCCCGGTTCGGGAAAGAACTGGCGCACCGCCGCGGCCATCGCGGCACCGGCTTCCTCCATCAGCGCCGCGGGAGTGGCACCGTCGCGAAAAGCCCGCTCCTCCAGGGCTTTCATCTCGGCGCTGGTCAGGATCATGCCGTTTCCGTTTTGAAAGTGACCGTGGGAACCGCCGGCGCGGGCCGTTACTTTTTGACCGGCTTTTTGACGGGCTTCATCGGGCTTTTCGGCGCGGGTGTCGTCGGAGCTGGAGCTTCGGGGACTTCGCCGGTGGTGTTGTAGTGGAAAATCCAGCGCGCATCCCGCGGCAGGCCGCCGACTTTGACCCCGACGAAGACCGTGTAGCTGCCTTCGCGCAGCGGCTTGTCCACTTTGTATTCGATCATCTTCGACGCCGCGTCGAACTTCGCCGGCACGACGCCGAGGCCGCTGATGCGCATCTCGACGCTGCCGGGGTCAAACTCGCCGAGGGAGGCGAGGTTGGCCTTGATCAGCGGGGTGGAGTCGGTGGTGGCGGTGTTGTTCATCGGCTCGGTGATCATCGAGGCCGCGGCATCCTGCGACATCGCCGGCGCGTCGGAAGGCGCGGCCATGCCGGTGAAATTGATGGCCACATCAAAGACCTGCTGGTTGCCGGGCATCTTGGCGGTCACGTCGTAGCGTCCGAGCGTGTAGGGATTCGCGCTGTGGCCGAGGCGGGCTCCGTAGGTGGTAAAGGCCGCCTCGTAACCGGCGGCTTCGAGCGCCGTGTGGACGCCCTCGTTGTGCAGCCCAAAGGGGTAGGCAAACGTGGCGCAGCGGATGCCGAGATGGTCTTCGAGTATTTTCTTCGAGCGCTCGAGTTCGTCCTTGAGCCACGCGTCGTAGTCGGCCGCCGTCTTCGGTTTATGCCGCAGATCGAGGTGCGAAACGGTGTGGCAGCCAATCTCAAAACCGTCGTCGCGGAGCTTGGTGAGCTGCGCCCAGGTCAGGGATTTGCCGCCGTTGTTGAGGTAGTTCGTGTAGATGAAAAAGGTCGCCGGGAAGCCGTACTTTTTCAGGATCGGCACGCCGACATCGAAGCCCGAGACGTAGCCATCGTCGATGGTGATGAGCACGCTTTTCGGCGCGATGTTTTTCTCCCCCCGCCGCCAAGCCAGGAAGTCCTGCATCGAGATGACCGCGATGCCCGCCTCCTTGATCGCCTCCATTTGCTTTTCAAACGCCGCGGGTTCGATGGAGAGCCCGCCGCCGGCTTTGCCCTCGAGGCGGTGGTAGCAGAGCACCACGACCTGCGCGCTCGTATCAATGGCCGGACGGACCGGCGCGGCGGCGGACGGCTTGGGCGGCGGAGTCGCCAAAGGGGCAGCCACCACCACCGGCGCGGGCGTGGCGGCGGCTTTCGATTTCAGGAATGGAATCTTTTCCTTCAACTTGCCGCATCCGGCAAAAGGCAGGGTGGCGACGAGGCAGAGGAGAGCGAGTTGGCGAGTCATAGCAGCGAGTCCGGGTTGGAAGGTGGTGAGGATACATCCCGCGGTGGCGGTGGAAAGCGCGAACCGTGGAGCGGCGGGCGCGTCACGCTTCCAGGCCGAGCTTGCGGAAGGTCGCATCGACATGCGCAAAGTGGATGTCGAGCGAGCAGAGGCGGTCGATTTCCGCACGCGCCAGGACGGCGGCGACCTCGGGCTCGGCGGCGAGATTTTCCTGGAGGCTGACCTCGCCCTGCCAGGTCTTCATGGCGGCGCGCTGGACGGCTTCGTAGGCGGCTTTGCGCTCGAGGCCGCGGGCGGTGAGCTGGAGGAGGATGGTCTGCGAAAAGTAGAGCCCTTTGGTGATGCGGAGGTTGCGCGCCATGTTTTCGGGATACACGAGGAGGCGGTCCACGAGCTGGCGCAGCGCGACGAGCATGTAGTCCACGAGGATGGTGGAGTCCGGCATGATGATGCGCTCGACGGAGCTGTGGGAAATGTCGCGCTCGTGCCAGAGCGGGACGTTTTCCAGCGCGGCCATGGCATTGCCGCGGACCACGCGGGCGAGGCCGCTGAGCTTTTCGCCGGTGATGGGGTTGCGCTTGTGCGGCATCGCGGAGCTGCCTTTTTGCCCGGCGGAAAAATACTCCTCCACCTCGAGCACCTCGGTGCGCTGGAGGTGGCGGAATTCCGTGGCCCAGCGGTCGATGGACGACGCGATGAGCGCGAGCACGGTTTGGAATTCCGCGTGGCGGTCGCGCTGGAGGACCTGCGTGGAAAGCGCCGCGGCCGCGAGGCCCAGCTTTTCACAAACCCGCTCCTCCACGCGCGGATCGAGATGCGCGTGCGTGCCCACGGCGCCGCTCAGTTTGCCCACGCGGATGCGCGGCTGCACCTCCTCCAGGCGCGCGAGGGCGCGGCCAAATTCGTCATACATCAGCGCCAGCTTCAGCCCGAACGTCACCGGCTCCGCGTGGATGCCGTGGCTGCGGCCGATCATCGGCGTGGTCTTGAATTCCCGCGCCCGCCGCGCCACGACCGCGCGCAATTCCCGCAGGTCCGCGAGCAGCATGTCGGAGGCTTCGGCCATCTGCACGGCCAGCGTGGTGTCCAGCACGTCGCTCGAAGTCATCCCCTGGTGCATCCACCGGCACGCCGGCCCGACGTAGCTCGCCACGTTTTCCAGGAAGGCGATGACGTCGTGGTTCGTGCGCCTTTCGATCTCCATGATCTCCGCGAGGTCGAACTTCCCCTTCGCGCGGATTTCCTCGGCGTCGCGCTTCGGCACCACGCCGATCTCGGCCTGCGCCTCGCAGGCCAGCGTCTCGATTTCGAGCCAGATTTCGTATTTGCGTTGATCCGCCCAGACGGCGGCCATTTCAGGTCGGGTGTAACGTTCGATCACCCGGCGGACGCTACCGGCGTCGGCGGATTTTGGGAAGCGGCGTCTTGCACCCGGCCGCCTGCGTCAGGGAAAAAAACCTGCCCCGCCGCGCTTTGTGAACCAACCCGTGGGCGGCGCGGCGGCGAGAGCACCCTCGCGGCGCGCGTCACCTTCGACAAAGGCACCTACCCGAGCGAGCCCGTCTATGCGACCGCGCACGGCATCTTCAAGGCCCAAGGCGACGGCGAAAGCACCCGCCCGACCACTGCCCTCGCCTGCGCCGGCCTCGATGAGAACCCCGGCATCTGCCTCACCCATCCGCTCGACCCCGCGCAACCGGGCCGCGTGAGCATCAGCATCGCCTGGGCGCACAACTGGCACTGGCAACCCCTCGCCGGCAACCTCCCCGCCGCCGGAGAATTCCAGCACGGCCAGCAATGGTGCCTGCTCGCCACCGACGGCCTTTACCGCTCCGACGATGGCGGCAAGACGCTGGCGAAAGTGCTGGATGAAGCAGGAGCCTCCATTTTCGGCAAAAGCACCCGCCCCCGCCGGTGAAGCCGTCGAGGTCATCCAGAGACCTACCGCCGCACGTAAAGGTAAATGAAGGCAGTCGCGCCTTGTCGCCATCCACGTCCGTCACTATGATGCCACCGATGGCCAGCGCCGCTCAACTGAAAGCTCTCCTGCAAAGTCACGCCGATGGCAATGACTCACGGTTCTACGCGGTCGGGTTGCAACTGGCGGCTGCGGAAGCCCGAAAGGGGCACGCTGACCTTGCGCGGGATTTGCGCGACATCGTGGAAAAGACACGCGCCCGCGAATCGCAACACGACGCTCGTGCCAACTTGCTCCACATCGCGCAGCCGCAGGGTGAAGTGGCGGATTTGCTCACGGTGCGGCAGGCCGAGGCGCGGTTGTCCGACCTCATTTTGGATGATGCTGCGGGCGCGCACATTCGTCGCGTGCTGCATGAGCAACGCCAGTTGGAGAAATTGAAATCCCACGGACTTCGTCCCCGGCAGACGCTGCTGCTGACGGGGCCGCCGGGGTGTGGAAAAACGCTCACGGCCTCCGCCATTGCCGGAGAATTGGGTCTCCCGCTTTTCATCGTGCGGCTGGAGAGCCTGATGACGCGCTACCTTGGCGAGACCGCATCGAAGCTGCGGATGATTTTTGAAGCGGTGGAAAAAACGCGCGCGGTCTATTTGCTCGACGAGTTCGACTCCATCGGCATCGCCCGCGGCTCGGAAAACGATGTCGGCGAAATGCGCCGTGTGCTGAATGCTTTCCTCGTCTTCGTCGAGAATCACCGGGGCAACAGCGTCATCATCGCGGCCACGAATCACGGCCATTTGCTCGACCGTGCGCTGTATCGGCGATTCGACGACCTCATCGAGCTTGGCCTGCCCAACACGGAGCTTGCCGAGCGCACCTTTCGTGAGCGGCTTGCCGGGCAGAAATGTTCCCGGCTGGATTTTACCAAACTTGCTGCCGCAGCGGATGGCTTGAGCTTCGCCGAAATCACCCGCGTCTGCGAGGAGAGCATCAAGGACATGCTGCTGCACGACAAACAGAAGCTCACGACGAACGACATGCTGCGCGTTATCAGCGAACGTCGTTTGTTTTTGGATCGCCGCCCGTAACCCCCCATGCCCGCAGACCAGCCAGCAGTGCTGCGGCATCTCGACTATTCGGGCCGCGCGAAGCCGAAGCATTACACGGCGAAAGGAAGTAGAGGCTCGAAGTTCAAGCGGTTTGAGCGACAGGACCGGGAGGCTCACGCTGGCAAGCTGCGCGGGGAATTGGAGCAGGCGCAGTTGGAGTCCGAGCGGCTGAAGATTTCGCAAGAGCTGGCGAACTACGAAGAAGATGCAGGCATCACGCTCGTCATTCGCAGTGCGCCCGGACACCCGCTCAAGCTGGAATCGCTCGACTCGCCACACTTCGGTGTTTCGCTCCTGTCTGTCAGCGAAGACAAGGCATCGGACGTGATGGTGGCGACTGTCTATGTGAAGCACGGCAAGCTCACCTTCCTCACGAAGCGCGTGGAGGACTATTCGCGCATGAAATCCCGCACGGATAAGACGGGGAAAGTCATCGCCGCAGACCACGCCGACCTCATTGCGAACATCGAATCCATCGGCATCGCTGCGATTGAGGCGTTTTGGACATCGAAGCATCCGCTGCCGGATTTGGAGGTCGCGACATGGTGGGAAGTATGGGTGCGCGTCGGGTCGGAATCGCAACGCCGCCGCCACGATGAGAGCAGTTGAAAGCGAAGCTGAGCGGCTCGGGATGGTGCGGAAGACGGGCAAGCTCGTGCTGCCCGAGCACACCGTTTATCTCATCAAGACCACCCGTCGCACGCTCGCCAGCGCCACGGCACTGCTAAACTTCGTGAGCGAACTGCGTCACCCCGCGCTGACTGCCGAGTTTTTCATCGGGCAGACGCCGAGTGACCAGCATCTGTGGGCGTCGAATCTAAAATCGCGCCTCACGCTGCCGTCGGAAGACGCGCCCGCCGTTTGCGTCCTCGATACTGGCGTGAATCGCGGACACCCGCTACTGGCGGATCTGCTCGACGAACGCGACCACGACACCGTGCGCGCCGAGTGGGGGAAGGACGACCATTACCGCAACGGTCACGGCACGCAGATGGCCGGGCTCGCTGCGTATGGCGACCTCACGCCAGTGCTGGATAGTTCCGAGTCGGTGAGGCTGACGCACTGGCTGGAATCCGTGAAGGTGCTGCCGAGGTTTGGCAGCAATGAGCCGGAGCACTATGGCCTCATCACGCAGGAGGCGATTTCGCTGGCGGAAATCAACGCGCCGGAGCGTCAGCGCGTCTTCGCGCTCGCGGTGACAGCGCCGGATTCGCCTGATTTCACCGAACTCGGCAAACCCACCGCTTGGTCGGCGGCGCTCGACAGTCACACCTCCGGCGCGATGGACGATGACGACACCAAGCGGCTCGTGTGCGTGAGCGGCGGCAACGTGTGGCTGCAAAATCGCAACGAGTATCCGTCGAAGAACGAGCTGACTTCGCTCGAAGACCCGGCCCAATCGTGGAATGTGCTGACCGTGGCTGCGAGCACCGCGATGGATATCGTCACGGACCACAACGGCGACATCGTTCCTGACGCCACCTGCATTGCGCCGCGCGGCGGTCTCTCGCCTCACAGCGCCACGAGCTGCCTTTGGACTCGTAGGCTCAAGTTTGAAGTGCAACATTGGTTAGCGGCGAAGGAAGCATTGATTGGGTGTTTTGTA
>JAYWEB010000414.1:0-7374 GCA_043779575.1 Chthoniobacter sp.
ATGAAAACCATAACGGGGGCCACCGCCCCCCGCACCTATGCCATCTACGACGGCTGGAACCTGCTCGCCGAATACACCGGCCCCGTCCACACCACCGGCACGCCGCCGGCCGTGACTCTCCAGCGCAGCTACGCCTGGGGCAGCGACCTCAGCGGGAGCATGCAAGGCGCGGGCGGTGTCGGCGGGCTGCTCGCGGCGCAGCTTCACACCGGGGGCAATGCGGGCGTCTATTACCCGACTTACGACGGCAATGGTAATGTCAGCGAATACCTCGATAACAACGGCGACGTCAAAGCCCACTACGAATACGGCCCCTTCGGGGAACCCCTCACCACGCCGGCGGGGGTGGGATTGGAACTGCCTTTCCGGTTTTCGACCAAGTATCAGGACGCCGAGACGGGGCTGCTCTATTACGGCTATCGCTACTATGACCCGATCACGGGGAGGTGGCTGAGCAAGGATCCGATCGAAGAAGAGGGTGGGTTAAATTTGTATGGGATGACTGGAAATAGCGCGGTGAACCTGATCGATATATTGGGTCTTGCAGAAATATATCTCAAAATCGACGAGAATGTGGCTCATAAGAAGAGTGACGAAGCGGCAACGGGATGCAATACCCATGTAATGGTTGCTTTTACGGAAGGGTCACCAAATTGGACACCGGCTGAAGGGGATATTTCCGCCCCTGCCAACGTTGCTAAGCCGAATGCAACATACAAAGAACTCTATATGTTACTTGTAACAAAGCAGAATCGTCACTGGGATAGCAATAATCCAAAAGCAATGTTTCCGCCTAAGTCAAAGCCCGGCCGGGGATCATATGAGCCGCATTTGAAACAAGTTTACAAATTGACGGTTGATAACAATGGGAAAATTGATTTCAAGGCCGATGCAGGTAACGAATGGAAAATTCAAAGTGAAGGGATTGTAAATGGTAAGGGATCATCGTTGGGTTCACAGATCCAGCTCAAATTTAGCTCTTATGCACTGCAATGGATGTATAGTGGTAGCGCAGGGTGGTCGACGCAGGGAATTGTAGATCACACGAACACGGGGGAAAAACAATTGCCTGCTGAAGTTATGGCGCAGTTCATCGTAAAAGGCACAGGTAGGGGGAACCATGTGACCGACAACGAAGGAAATAAAATTGGAAACCCCGACGGGAGAGAAAATGTAGTTCTCAGGGGTAATGTCTATGCGACTTGCGATCACTAGATAATGAAAAAGCCCAAAGCGTTGTTATTTTTAGCTGTGCCGGTCGTGGCATTGGTAACATTTCGGCTGGCAACGAAGTGGCGCGCCGCCGATATTCTACTAAGCGAACAAAACTTGGACGTGACCTTCGATTGCCTTGGTTGTGGCAACTGGTCTCCGAGCGATGGCTCGGTTGTGGGGCTCTTGGCAATCAAATCAGTAACAGTGTCGATTACAGGGGATCTAAAGCGAGCCAAACAAATTGGAGGAGCGTTGTCTGTATTTGGCAGTATTAAAGAATTTACTTGTTCGCGAAATTATCCCGAAGCAGTTGATGATATATTTGATGGGCTACCGAAGGGCCAACGGTTGAACAGACTTTACTTGTCTAGCATGGCTTTGGACGACCACTTTGTTTCCAAACTAGCTAAATTTTCCAAGGTGGCCGTAATTTCGATTATAGGGGGGGAAATCAACGGCGAACAATGGCCAGCCATGCCAGAGCTTGAGGATTTAGATGTATCTTATTGTTTGATTACTAATAGAGGATTGAAGCAAATCCTTTTTTCATGCCCTAAAATTAAACGTTTGGAAATTAAGAATTCCAAGGTCACGACTAGTGGCGTGGAGGTAGCTTTGGCTGCCACTGGAAATCGAGAATGCACGATTGTTATCTCGGGCATTCCGGATTTATCAGACGACTGGAGTAGCGAAATGACTAAGCGGTATCCAAATGTGGACCTAAGATGCGATTAAAAATCGAAGTGCATAAAGGGACAGACACTTTATTTCCCTGGAACTATGAAACCACCTACGGACGGCTCACGAGCAAGCCCGATGCCGCACTCAAGGGGCCATCCTACACCTACACCTCGGCCGGCCGTCTCCAAACCCGCACCTGGGCCCGCGGCCAGCACGCCCGTTTCCCTCTCTTTCCCAAAGTTAGCGCAGCGCTTTGGGAGCGGATGCGTGAGGCGAAACTCGGTTTCGGTGGTGGGCGGGTGACAGTGGGGAGCGCGTTCGAGGTGGTGGTGCGCCGGAGGGGAGACGGAGTCTCGCCGGGACGAGCGTGCCCAAAGCGCTGCGCTAACTTTGGGCACGAGAAGGGAAGCCGGCCCGGCCAGCGCCTCCAGGCCGTCACCTCGTGACCAAGCTCCCGCTTGGTCATGCCCTTGTCTTGGAAGCTCTGCTTCCACGGGGCGGCAGCGGAGGGAGCGCGCCCGGTCGAGCCATACCGCCCGAAGCAGAGCTTCGCCGACAAGTGCGTGCCCAAGCTGGAGCTTGGAAACGAGGGGAAGGATCGCGCGCTGCGGAAAGATAGCCGTCATCCTTCGACTCCGTTTCGCCCGCCACCTTCGCCCGCGGCGAAACTCCGTTCAGGATGACCGTCTTATTTCCGCGACCCTCCGCTGCGATGATTGACGGGCGGAGCCTGGTGGAAAGAGTGAGGCTGGCTTTTCGGGAAGCCAAACTCCGACGTTGAATAGTGCGTGAATTTTGCCACCATCAGCCATGACCTTTCCAAAACTGCTCCTGCCCATCCTCGCCGCGGCGTGCCTCGGCGGTTGCGTCTATGAAGAATACGACACCGGCTACCAGGCGCCGCGCCGGGTGTATCACGGCGGCGGTTATGCGCGGCGCGAGGTGGTGGTCGAGCGGCAACCGGTGCGCGACTACGACGATCGCCCGCGGAGTTACGGCTACGAGGATGATCGCCCGCGGAATTACAGCTACGAAAATGATCGGCCAGAGCCTTATTACCAAGAGCGTCCGCGCGTTTACTACGACCGCCGTCCGCAGCCCTATGCGAGTGGCGTGGTGGTGCATCACGATCATTACCAGAACCACGGCGAGAGCCCGGACGAGCGCCGGCGTCGGGAAATCCGGGAGAGCCAGCGACGGAGCGAGGACCGGAAGAAGGACGACGACAAAAAGAGGAAGAAAAAAAAGAAGGACGATTAGTCGGGAATGGGCTTGGCGGGTGGTGGCGGGGCCGCTAACCAAGCGCGATGAAAATCTCCCACGTTTCCTCCATGGCGCTCGCCGCCGGTCTCGCCGCCCTGACCACGGGCTGCGCGACCTCCTCTTCCGGTCTCAAAGCGAAGACGGTGCCGCCATCGGCGTTCCTCGACAATGGGGCGCGCCTGCGGCCGCATCGGGAACGCGCGCCGTTCAACGCGGTGTGGGTGAGTCCGAAATTTGAGGCGGTGCGGGGAAACTATCGCGGCATCACGATCGCGCCGGTGGCGACGCAGTATCTGCGGGCCGTGAATCGTCCGCTGGTGACGATGCTGGAAGGGCCGAAGGCGAAGGATCGTCCCGTGGCGGGCACGGCGGCGGTGGTGCATGGCGCGTTCGTCGCGGCCTTTCGCGATGCCCCTGGCGGGCGCTACCAGCTCGCGCGGGGCAAAGGCCGCGGGGTGCTGACGCTGGAGCTAGCGCTGGTGGAGCTGAACCCGACCAATGTCGTGGGCAACGCGGTGAAGTACGGCGCGCCCGGCGGGGCGGCGATGGCCCCGGCGACGAAGGGCAACTGCGCGCTCGAAGGCAAGCTGCGCGACAGCGCGACGGGCGAGCTGCTGTTCGCGTTTGCGGACAATGAGCAGGACAAGTTTGCGCTCCTCAGTCTGCGCGATTTTTCGTCGTACGGCCACGCGCGGGCGGCGATCAAGGACTGGGCGAAACAGTTCGCGGAACTCATGCGCACGCCGGCTTCGCACAAGGTCGAGGACTCCTCGACCGTGACGCTGAACCCGCTGTGAGCACGCGGGCTTGAGCGCGAACGACGGCGCAGATGGGGCGAGTTTTTTGGGCCGGAGCCCAAGTTGCTTTGCGCCCTCGACCAGCGGGCGCGGGTCTGTTCTACTGCGCCCCGCTTTTCCAAAACCCAACCATGCCCTACACCACCTGCACCGTCCCGACCGGCGAGAAAATTTCCATCTCGAACGGCCAACTCCACGTTCCGAATCACCCGATCATTCCGTTCATCCGCGGGGACGGGACCGGCCCGGATATTTGGGCGTCGAGCGTGCGGGTGCTCGATGCGGCGGTGGAGAAAGCGTCGGGCGGTGCGAAGAAGATCGCGTGGATGGAAGTGTTCGCGGGCGAGGCGTCGAAGACGAAATTCGACAACTGGCTGCCCGACGACACGGTGGCGGCGTTTCAGGAATTTCTCGTCGGCATCAAAGGCCCGCTGACCACGCCCGTGGGCGGCGGCATCCGCTCGCTGAATGTGGCGCTGCGCCAGATGCTCGATCTCTACGTGTGCCTGCGCCCGGTGCAGTATTTCACCGGCGTGCCGAGCCCGGTGAAGCGCCCCGAGGCCGTGGACATGGTGATTTTTCGCGAGAACACGGAGGACATTTATGCGGGCATCGACTTCCAGGCCGGCGGCGAAGCGGCGATGGCGACGCTGGAGTTTCTGAGCACGACGTATCCGAAGGAGTTTAAGAAGATCCGCTTTGGCAAGGAGTCGCCGGAACTCGTGGGCATCGGCATCAAGCCGGTGTCGAAGACCGGCACGCAGCGGCTGGTGCGCGCGGCGCTGCAATACACGATCGACCAAGGGCGCAAGAGCCTGACCATCGTCCACAAGGGTAACATCATGAAGTTCACCGAGGGCGCGTTTCGCGACTGGGCGTATGAGCTGGCGAAGACGGAGTTTGGCGCGGTGGAGATCGACGGCGGCCCGTGGTGCCGGCTGCCGGGCGGCGTCATCGTGAAGGACGCCATCGCCGACATCACGCTCCAGCAGGTGCTCACGCGGCCCACGGATTTCGACGTAATCGCGACGCTGAACCTGAACGGCGACTACCTCTCCGACGCCCTCGCCGCGCAGGTCGGCGGCATCGGCATCGCCCCCGGTGGAAACATCAACTACGTCACCGGCCACGCCATTTTCGAAGCCACCCACGGCACCGCGCCGAAGTACGCGGGCAAAGACATGGTCAACCCCGGCAGCGTGGTCTTGAGCGGCGAGATGATGTTCCGCTACCTCGGCTGGGACGACGCCGCGGACCTGATCCTGAAGGGTCTGAACGGGGCGATCGGCAGCCGGCGCGTGACCTATGATTTCGCCCGGCAAATGGAAGGCGCGACGGAGATCAAGTGCTCCGAGTTTGGCGATAACATCTGCGCGCACATGTAGAATGAGGCCGCTTATTCGATGAACGAATTTCCCACAGCCTGGCAGCGGAAGACCATGTGGAGCGCGCTGGCGGCGCTCGCGGTGGTCGTTATTGGAGGCATCGCGGTGGGCTTGGTGTGGCTCGTTTCGACGGTCATCGGCTTTCTCCAGCCGATCCTGATCCCGTTCGCCATCGCCGGGGTCATGGCCTATCTGCTCGAGCCGGTCGTCGCGAAAATCGCCTCGTGGGGCACCTCGCGCCAGCGCGCGGTTATTTCCGTGTTTGCGCTCGTCACTCTCATGCTCGCGGGCGTGATGCTGTGGGTCATTCCGGCGATCTGGGTGCAAACCGGGCGACTCGTCCACAAGGTCCCGGCCTATCGCGATGCGATCATCCAGAAGGTCGGGCAGTTTAACGAATGGATGCAGACGCTGGAGCAAAGATTCGGCGTCCACGGAGTCATGCCGCAGATTCCCGAGAAGGTGGAGAACCCGCTCGTCGCGCCGGAGAAATCTCCCGAAACTGCGCCTGCCGCCGGGCCGCCGGAAGCGGTGCCCGCACCGTTGACTCCCGCCAAGTCCACCGCCAGTCCGGCGGCCGATCCCACCCAGCCGCCGGGCGCGAGCGCGAGCGCCAAACCCGCGTCGGTGCTGGATTTGCAGAGCTTCCTGCGAGGCGACTGGGTGCGCACGACGCTGCCGGTGGTCTTGGGGAAAACGTGGAGTGTCATCACCAACAGCGTCGGCGGCTTCCTCGGGGTCTTCGGCTTTCTGCTTTCGATGATCATCGTGCCGATTTACCTCTATTACTTTCTCATCGAAGCACGGCAGATCTCGCAGTCATGGGGCGACTACCTGCCGCTGCGCGCGTCGGAGTTCAAAGACGAAGTCGTGGCCGCGTTCAACGAGATCAATGGCTACTTGATCGCGTTCTTTCGCGGACAACTCCTCGTGAGCCTGATCAACGGCACCGTCACCGGAATGGGGTTGATGATTGTCGGTCTGGACTTCGGTCTGCTCATCGGCCTGACGCTTTGCTTTCTCGGCATCATTCCTTATCTCGGGATCATTCTGTGCTGGATTCCGGCCGTCATCATCGCCTCGGTGCAAGGTGGAGTTGGGACTTGGATTCCCAGCGACCACTGGTGGGTGTTTCCGCTGGTGGTGACCTTGATCTTCGTCGTCGTCCAGCAGCTCGACGGGCTTTTCATCACGCCGAAAATCGTCGGCGAATCGGTAGGTCTCCATCCGATGACCGTCATGGCGTCGGTCTTCGTCTGGAGCTTGCTCATCGGCGGTTTGCTCGGGGCGATCGTGGCCGTGCCGCTGACTGCGACGATCAAGGTGCTCCTGCGCCGCTACGTCTGGCAGCGGACCCTGTTCCCCGCCACCAGCATGGCCACGGAAGAAACCGTCGCCATCCAGCAGGCGCAGAAACCTGAGAAGGCCGCGTCCCCATCCGCTGGCCCATGAGCGCGGTGCCGCCGCGTTTCGTCGTCCCGAGCACCACGAAACGGGATGCGTTCGTCGCGGTGATCGCGGGGTTGTTTGTTCTGGCGTTTGTCGTTTACGGCATCATGCAGATGGGTAAGCCGATGCGCGGGAACCAACTGACGGGCGTGCTTGTCGGCAAAGAGTTCACGCCGCAGAAGGAGCGGCAGATCACCTTCTCCGGACGGCAGCTCAAATCGGCGCGGGAGATCGACGGCGAATACGTCTTCAAAGTCCGGGTCGCCAAGGAAAACCGCGTCTATGATGTGCCGGTGGAAAAGGAGGAATACCAGGCGAAGAAAGAGGGCGACGCGGTGACCTTTATGCGCCCCGAGTCCGAGCAGGAATAGGACATGGGAAGTCGGCCCGGCGGTAATGACTCCGTTTGAAAAACACGGTCATTCTGAACGGAGTTTCGCCGTGGGCGAAGGCGGGAGCGAAACGCAGTGAAGAATCGCTGACGGTACGCGGGCGGAGGCGGTACGGAGCTTGGGACGCACAACTCACCAGACCGCCTCCGCCCACGTACAGTCAGCGATTCTTCACTCCATTCCCGCCCGCCT
>JAYWEB010000415.1:0-7343 GCA_043779575.1 Chthoniobacter sp.
CGAAGCGCGAACGCTGACCGATCTCGGGCTGGACAAAATACCCGCGGGCTTTCTCGGCCTCGGTAGCGTCGAGTGCCGCCGTCTCGCGCTGAAGGGCAATGTGGCCGACGCCGAGTTGTGGATCGCGGTGAGCGTCAGTTGCCGCGCAAGCTCGTCGCGACTTTTCACCGCGAGGGTTCGCCGCGGGTGCGAGTGACCTTCCGCTCGTGGAATCTGGATGCCGCCGCGAGCGCCCGAGACTTCAGTTTCGTCCCGCCCGCAGGAGCGGAAAAGATCGAGATGTGGACCAACGCTCAAATGGAATCCGCCGCCAAAAAATCCACGACCAAGAAACATTGATCCTTTCACTTCCATGAAACTCTCATCTTTTCCCCGCGCCGCGATCGTCGGCGTCGCCCTGCTCTTCATCGCCACCGCCGCCGAGGCGCGCCCGGTCTATGGCGTGAGCACCCGCCGCGGTAGCGCGGTCGTCGTCGGCCGCCGGCCCGTGGTCGCCGTGCGGCGTCCTGTCGTTGTGGCCCCACGCCCGGTCGTAGTCCTCCCGCGGCCGGTGGTCGTGGCGCCATTGCCGAGCGGCTATATCCGAGTCCTCCCGGCCGGACATCGCGCGGTCGTGTACGGCGGGCACAATTGCTTCTTCGGCGGCGGCGTTTATACCGCCCGGTGGTCTATGAGGGCTCCACGGTCTTTGTCGTGGTGCGGTAGGCCGCCTTCACGCAACCCGGCACGCCTCCCTTTCTTCTTCGTATGACTCGCTCCTCAATCGCCAGCCTCCTCGCCAGCCTCGCGCTCGCTACCGCCGCCTTCGCGGGCGACACCGACAAGAAGACCTTCGCTCCGCTCACGCCGCTCGACGATTCCTGGCGATTTAGCCTTTCGGCGCCCGGCTGGATTCCCTGGCTCCAGGGCGACAGCGGTCTGCAGGGGCACACCGCGCACATCGACCTCGCCGCGACATCATCCCGCGGATCGACATGGTCGCCGATGTGCGCGCGGAGGCGCACCGAGGGCGCTTCAGCGTGCTGGGCGAATTCCTCTACATGAGCCTCTCGGATGGCATCGGCACGAATACCGTGGTGAAGAAGATCGACGTGCGGGTGGATCAGACGATGGCCGACTTCGGCGTGGCGTGGCGGATCCTGGAGAATCCGCGCGGCTATGTCGATGTGACCAGCGGCGTGCGCTACTCGCGGCTCTACCAGCGGCTCACGCTCCAGCCGAATGATGAGCGGATCGATGGAGCGGTGGACGGTCTCGCGGCGGTGGTGGGCAGCCAGCTTCGGTCACGGGTCGCTGCGGCGCTCCAGTCGATCGAGGGCAGAGACCCCACACTGCCTGTGTCCCCACTCGATGCCGATGCGGCCGCGCGACTCGCGGCGGCGGTCGCGAAAATCAAAGGCACGCTCGCTGAGCGAAAGGCGCAGATCAAAGAGCGGCTCCACGACGCGCTGGATCGCACCGTGGCGCGGACCGACGATTGGTTCGATCCCTACATCGGCCTGCGCGGTCGCTACAATTTGAGCGACAAGTTTTACCTCACCGCGAAAGGCGACATCGGTGGATTCGGAGTCGGCAGCGACTTGAGCTGGACGGCGGAAGCCGCGCTCGGCTGCCAGCTCTCGCCGCGCGTTTCCAGCGAAGTCGGCTACCGCGCATACGGCGTGGATTACGAAAAAGACGGGCTGCTGATGGACACGATCACGCACGGCCGCAGGTCACGCTGGGGATCAATTTCTGATGAAATTGAGAGCCCTCGCTCTTGCCGCTGCGTGTGCGTTCAGCGGCTGCGCGCAGTATTCCACGGTCTCGGAAAAGCGGCCCGCGTATCGCTACCTGCCGATCACGCCGGTCGGCGCGAGCATCGTGAAGGCGCTCGAAACTCCGCGCAACAAACCCGAAGCGATGCTTGGTCGTTACCTCGATGCCGCGGCCATCGCGGAGCGCGAGCTTGCCGCGAATCCCACCGATGCTGCGGCGCGGCGTGACTACAACTTCGCGGTCGGGCGCGTCTTCGAGGTCATCCACGACGCAAACCTTCGACCTTGGAGCAAGCCTGTCGCGGCAATGGGTGCGGATGGACCGTGGCAATTTTCGCTGCCTGCCGACAAGCGGCCCGAGCGCAACCCTGACAACTATCACATCCTGCCCGCAGATCGTTATCAGTTCAAAGGCACCTACGGCGCGCAGCGTTCGGTGAAAGACGGACTCGGTGCGCCGCTGGTCGTCGCGACGAAACCCGAGACCGACTTCACGAAGACGGATCGTTTCGCGCAGGGCAAGCACATTTACTACGGAGTCACTGCGCTGATGCGGTTTGAGGGGCGGCGCTGCCATGTTACATTTGCAGATCCGCTTTCCACCGAGATGGTGAAATTTGCCGGGCACACCTTTCCGCTCGCGGCGGATTTCAGCGCCTCCATCGCGCTCGCACTCGCGTGCGAAAACCCGCAGAAGCTCGAACTCGCGCGCCTTCTTCGCCCGGAGAAGCACATGGGGTCCGCGCGCCTTGCGCGCTTCCAGCCTTACGATCCGGCGAAGATCCCGATCCTCTGCGTGCATGGCTTGAAGGATTCGCCGGCAACGTGGGCACCGCTCATCCAGGCGATGCGGAATGACCCGGAAATCCGGCGGCGGTATCAGGTGTGGTTCTATGGTTACCCAAGTGGCTACCCATACCATTACTCGGCGGCGCTCATGCGCGAGCAGCTCGATGCCATCAATGCGCGGTATCCCAATCATAAGAAAATCGTGCTCATCGGGCACAGCATGGGTGGCATCATCAGCCGCACGATGCTTACGGACAGCGGCATGACGCTGTGGAAATCCAGCTTTCGCGTGCCGTCGGAACGGGCACCGCTTTCACCCGCCGCACGCAAGACCTACACCGATGCGCTCATCTTCAAGCACCGCCCGGAAATCAGCCGCGTCATCTTCATCTCCGCACCGCATCGCGGCAGCACGATTGCGACGAACTGGATTGGGCGCATCAGTTCCAGCCTTGTCCACGGTCCCACCACGCTCGTGAACATCGCCGCCGAAACGCGCAAGATCCTCACGCTCGATCCCACCGCGCTGCAACTCAATCGCATGCCCTGCAGCATCGACACGCTCGCGCCGAACAACCGCTTCGTGAGAGCGATCAATACCCTCCCGCTTGCGGCCGGTGTCCCTTTCCACTCCATCATGGGTGACCGTGGGAAAGGTGGGAACAAGGACAAGACGCCACCTGTCAGCACTGACGGCATCGTGCCTTACTGGAGCAGCCACCTCGACGGCGTGCAGAGCGAACTCATCGTCCCTTCCAGCCACAGCGCGCATCAGAATCCGCAGGCCATCGAGGAAGTCCTCCGCATCCTCCATCTTCACCACTAGCTGTCATGTTCAAAATCTTCGCTGTTCTTTTCCTCACCACCGTCGTCGCGCACGCGCAGGACTCCGCCTGCGAAACCGCACCCACGCTCAAGGCCGCCGACATTTTGAAGCCGGAGTTTTTATCCGGTCCAAATTTCCGCGTCCTCGAAAACGTCACCACTTTCCAAGGCCGCAATCGCTACACGATCGAGACGCCGTGGGGTTATCTGAATGCTGATGGCGATGCGATGCTGCTCGCGCGTGTGGCTGAGATACGGGCCATCGCGGAACTCGAAAAGGTCTCCCGCACCGATGAGTTTAAGACGAGTCTGAAAAGCGCCGCGAAGGTTCCGCTGGATGCCGCGCGCGGATTGATCGACGACACGGCGGGCGCGATCAAGGGAACGGCGAAAGGCGTGTGGAAATTCATGAATCGCGCGGGTGAATCCGTGAAGAACGTGGCGCAGCGGCGCGAACGCGGGCAGGGGGAAGACAATGCGGGGAAAGCACTGCTCGGTCTTTCCAAAGCGAAGCGCACCCTCGCACTTCAGCTCGGTGCCGATCCGTATTCGTCGAACGAGATTTTCCAGGAGCAGCTCGAAAACGTCGCGTGGGTCAGTACGGCGGGCGCGGGCGCATTCAAGATCGCCACGCTGCCCATCGGTGGCGGAGCGGGCATGGCGCTGAGCGCCACATCGGCGACGGAAAATTTTCAACAAAGCCTGCGCGATCTCGCACCCGCTGATCTCCGGATTGCGAATAAGAAGCTGCTTCTGGCGATGGGTGTCGAGCCGCGCGCGGCGGATCGCTTTCTCGCGAATCCCGCGTTCAGCCCCACGAACCAGACTGCGTTTGTGCATTCCCTGCGCGCACTCGATGGCGTGAAAAATCGCGCGGCATTCGTGACCCTCGCCACGGAAACGGCGACCGAGGAGGGCGATGCCGTGTTTTGCTCAGGCACCGCGCAGCTCCTCGCGACGTTGCATGCCGGCCCGGAGAAACTCGTCCGCATCACCACGCTCGGCGGCTTTCCCGTGGCCGTCGCGGGCAATGGTCGCCTCATCGTGGCGCTCGCCTGGGACACCGCCTTTTGGAGCCCGCGTGCGGAGCAATTCATCGACCGCGCCATCGCCGCGAAACTCGGCCCCGTGGTCATCGCCATCACGGGCAGCGTGACGGAGCGCACGAAGGCTGAGTTGGACAAACGCCAAATCGCACTGTTCTCCCACGCGCTCGACGGCCCGCAGAAATGATCGTGCGTTTGCTGCGTGGCGCGGCAGGGGCGCTCGTCTGGGTCATTGCACTGGGATGTGCCGCGTGGGCCATTGGCGCGCTCTATTTCGATTGCGCAAAAGCGGCCGCAGTCGCGCTCGCGCTGGTCTTCGCGGGCCTGCTTATTTTTCTCCGCGGACATTTACGAAAACTCGCCGCGCTCTTCGCTGGATTTGTTCTCGTGCTCGCGTGGTGGCTCACGCTGCAGCCCAGCAACGATCGGCCCTGGCAGCCCGACGTCGCGCAAACCGCGTGGGCCGAGGTGAAAGGCGATGAGGTCACGCTGCACAACGTCCGCAACTGCGACTACCGCACCGAAATGGACTACACCGCGCACTGGGAAACGCGCCCCGTGCATCTCTCGCAACTCACCGGCATCGACCTCGCGGTCAACTACTGGGGCTCGCCTTACATGGCGCATCCCATCGCCAGCTTCCAGTTCGCCGATGCGCCGCCGGTGTGTTTCTCCATCGAGACGCGTAAGGAAATCGGCGAGAGTTACTCCGCCATCCGCGGCTTTTTCCGGCAGTTTGAACTCATCTACATCGTCGCCGACGAGCGCGACGTCATCCGCGTGCGCACCAACTTCCGAAAAGGCGAAGACGTTTATCTTTACCGCACTACCGCGACGCCGGAGCAGACACGCACCCGCTTCCTCGAATACCTCGCCGCCCTCAATACACTGCGCGACCATCCACGCTGGTATAACGCCGCGACGACCAACTGCACCACGAGCATCCGCACCCAGCACGATGCCGCCCAGCGCGCCCCGTGGGACTGGCGTATCCTCGTCAACGGCAAGGGCGACGAAATGATGTTCGAGCGCGGCAGCCTCGCCACCGGCAACGTGTCCTTTGCCGAGTTGAAAAAGCGCGCGCTCATCAATGCCGCCGCGCAAGCCGCGAACGACGCGCCTGATTTCTCCCGCCGTATCCGCGCAGACTGGCCGGGCTTCTGACGATCGACGCTGCCATTTTGAAAAGTGGCAATGCCCTCAAGGATTCCGCCGATGAGGCGCTCACCACCGTCAGTTTCTCCTCGTGTTCGAAAGGATGACCCAGGCGAGCCGCCCGTTCGCGAGTTCCTCGAACCTGATATTTCGATTCTCGTCGCCCTCCAACCGCTCCGGTTTCGCGCGGAACTCCACAAACCGTCGCCTGCAATCGCGGGATCGTTCGTCCTGAGCCAGCGCCTGATCTGCTTGCCGTTGACCTTGACGAGGGAGTAGTAAAGTCTATTGCCGTTCTCTTAGGGCAGATGGCGACCTTGTTGAAACACCCGAGATTTTTGCGGCATGCGACTCATGCCAAAGTTTATCGGGATACCTGACCGGGTTACATACGTCCAAAAAACGCCGATCTCAAATAGCTGTAAATAATTCGTAATAAGTAACATGGAGGGGTGGCAGAGTGGTCGATTGCGCCGGTCTTGAAAACCGGAGAGCCGCAAGGCTCCGCGGGTTCGAATCCCGCCCCCTCCGCCATGCTGGAGCGCAGGCCCGCGAGCGTCGGCGGGGCCGTCCGCATTATTTTGGCGGGGGCGAAAAATGAGGTCGCCGGACGGTTGGCAGATTTCCTGCGGGTGGAGTCTCCAGCGGATTCCAGACTTCGACTTTTCCCTTTTTCCCGTATGCTCGCGCCGACCCATACCAGCCTTTTCCCGATGCCACCCACGCCCCGTGTCCGCGCCCGCTTTTCCATCCGGCGCAAGGTCGTGCTCAGTTTCGGCCTGGTGCTGGCGATGCTCGGGATCATCGCGTTCATCAGCCTGCGCGCGACCAAGGCGTTCATCCGAAACGCGGAGTGGGTGACGCAGACCCGGAAGGTCATGGAAACCGCGGAACGGACGCTGCGCTATCTCATGGAAATGGAAGCGGGGCGGCGCGGCTTTTTGGTCACTGGAGACGAGGACTTGCTGATCGGATACGCCGACGCCCAGAAGCAGGTCATCGAGAATTTCAACGCGCTCAAGGCCGACACCGCCGACACGCCGCAGCAGACGCTGAAGCTCACCCGGTTGCTGGAGTTGATTCAAAAGAGTTTTTCCCTCCAGCGCGCCGAGATCGAAGCGCGACGAACGCAGAAGGGGCATGAGGGCGTGGAGCTTTTCGCCAAAGGTGAGAGCGAGCGAGCGATGCGGGAGATCCAGAACTTGCTCGTGGACTTTAATCGCGAACAGCAAGCGCTGCTCGAAGAACGGGCCAGGTTCACGGCTCTCGTCGGCAAGGTGACGACCGGCACGATCACCTTTGGCGGCATTTTTACTTTCTGCGCGCTGGTCTGGGCGTGCGTCCTCATCCTGCGCGACATCGCCGCCCGCCGCCGGGCCGAGGCCGCGCTGGCCTCCGAGCACAATCTTTTGCGCAGCATCATCAACACGATCCCGGATCACGTTTTCGTGAAGGACATCAAGGGTCATTACATGCTCGACAACGAATCGCACCGGCAGGCGCTCACCCACACTGACGATGCCGGAATCGAGGGGCGCACGGTGTTCGACTACTTCCCGCAAGAGGATGCTTCGCGTTACCACGACGACGATCGCTTTGTCATGGAAACGGGCGAGCGCATCCTCAACCGCGAGGACGCCATCAAGGGACCGGATGGCCGCGACATCTGGCTGCAAACCACGAAGGTGCCCCTGCTCGATACCGGCGGAAAAATCATCGGGCTGGTGGGCATCGCCGCGAATATCAGCGACCGCAAAGCGGACGAGGAGCA
>JAYWEB010000416.1:0-7326 GCA_043779575.1 Chthoniobacter sp.
GCGGGGGTAGGATTTGAACCTACGACCTTCAGGTTATGAGCCTGACGAGCTACCAGGCTGCTCCACCCCGCGATTCGTGAGACGGCGAAAGTAGCCGCCGAACCGCGGGGTGCAAGGCTTATTTCAGTCTTTGTCGATGGAGAAGCGGCCGGGGCCGATGAAGGCGAGGCCGAAGAAGACGACCGCGAGTTTCAGCGGGTTCGAGTAGTCCTTGAAGGCGGGATTCTTTGGCGACGCCAAGCTGAGGGTGGCGACGAACATGGTGAACGTGAGGAGCAGGCAGGCCGGGCGATAGAACGCGCCGAGCACGAGCAGGACGCCGCCGATGCCTTCGGTGAAGGCGGCCATGAAGCCCCAGAACGCGGGGAGAAAATCAATGCCGATGAGCCCCATGCTTTTGCCCAAGCCGGCCCAGAGCTTCGGCCCGCCGGTGAGTTTCGGGAGGCCGTGGATCATGAAGGCCGCGCCGAGGCCGATCCGCAGAATGAGCAGGCCGGCGTCGCGGTATTTGCCGAGAAATTTCAAAAGCATGCCGGGGCTGATAGCGAACCGGGCAGGGCGTCGCGAGTCTTAAAAAAAGCCGGCGAGACGCAGCGCCGCGAGGGCGGCGAAGGCGAGGAGCAGCGCGTCGAAGATGCGCTGCGGGATGCGGTGGACCAGCCAGCGTCCGGCGAAAAGCCCCGCGGCGGTGGCGGGGATGAGCGCGGCATTGAACAGCAGGGTGTCGCGATGGATGAGCCCCAGAGCGATGCTGAACGGCACCTTGAAGCAATTGATGATGAGAAAAAGCCACGCGCTCGTGCCGGCGAATTCGAGCTTTGGCAGCGCAACGGCGAGGAGGTAAAGCGCGGCGATCGGGCCGGCGGCATTGGCCAGCATCGTCGTCACGCCCACGAGCAGACCCATGCCCCACGCGAACCACGGCGTGTGCGGCACGCGGTCGAAAAGTGCGGGCCGCCACAGCCGCAGAAGTTGCAGCGCGGTGAGTGCGAGGATGACCGCGCCGATGAGCGGCTTGTAGCGCGTTTCGTCCAGCGAGCGCATGAGCAGCGCCCCCGCGACCACGCCGAGCAGCGCGGGCGGGAGCAGCCGCCAGATGTAGTCCCAGCGCGCGTGTTGCCGGAAAGTCCGCACCGCCAGCACATCGCCCACGATGAGCATCGGCAGCACCACGCCCGTCGAATCGCGCGCCCCGAAGAGGCTCACGAAAACAAGAACGTGCAGCAGGCTCACTCCCGAAAAGCCGCTCTTCGCCACGCCGATGCCCACTGCCCCGAGCACGGCGAGCAGCCAGTCGAGAGGAGTGAGATGAGGCATGGGCGCGGAGGCTTTCAGTCGAAAGCCGCAGGCGCAAGCGCGAGGGAAGGGGACTGCGCGCAGCGGCCGGGTGCGCCTAGGAGTTTGCCGCAAAACGGCTTCGCCAATCGGTGCGGGAGGAAAGCGTCTGCGGCTTGATGTCGCCGAGCCGACGGCCTTCGGAAACCGCGGTGTCGGTGAAGATCCGGCAGCCGTTGCCGACTTGGAGACAGCGCAGCGGGCCGAGCTGGCCGAGGTCGCGGCAGAGCGCGTAGTGCGGGTTCTGGCGCAGCTCGTCGTCGAGACGCGCGGTGATGTCGCGCGGCAGTTCGCCCTCGGCGAAAAGCGTGTAGCTCCAGTGCCCGGCGGCATCGCGCTCCGGCGCGAGCATGGCGAAGCGCGGCGCGCATCCGCACGCCGCGCTCACCGCCGCGATGGCGCGCGTGACGAACGTTTCCGCGAGTTTTTCGCCGCACAAATCCGCCACGTTCGCGCCGCGTCCGAGGAAGCGCAGCGAGGGCGTCGCGCCGGCGAAGCCATCCACCTCCACGAGGTCGCCGAGCCGGTAGCGCCACAGTCCGCCGCCGGTCGTGACGATGACCGCGTAGCTCTCGCCAGTGCGCAGTTCGTGCGCGCGCCGCACTTCGCCGCGTTCATTTTCAAACTCAAAAAAATGCGACGCGATGGCGAGCGGATGCCGTCCGCGAAAGGGGATCGAAACAAATGCCTCGGTCGCGAGCAGACCTTTGCTTTGCAGCGCCACGCCGGGCAGCCGCCGCTGCAAATCGGCGAGCGGCAGCGCGGCCTGCGCGTCGCCCCAGCAGCTCACCACGCGCAAGCGCGGCCAGAGCGCACTCTCATCCGATGGTCCGGCGCGGCGCAGTTCGCGCGCACGTAGCGGTTGCGCGGGTGCGGCGACGGCGCGGCGCACTTCGTGAGGCAGTGCGGCGGCGCGCTGACAGCCGCCCTTTTCCACATCGCCGAGCAGCTCCTCCCACCGCGTCGGCAGCGCATCCAGCAGCAGCGTGAAAAAGGACGGATGCCAGACCGAGACGAGCCGCAGCTCCGGCGCGCGCAGCAGGCAGAGCAACGTGAGGTAGCGCGCCGTCTCCACATCCGCGACGAGCCGCAGCGCGGACGGCGCGGCGAAGGTGGACTCGGCGAGCCGCCGCTGGACGCCGCCGAGATACGCGCTGTCGTCCTCGAAGCCGATGGGCACGGCGGATGGCTCGTTGGCAGCGGGCAGCGCGGGCGAGATGGACCAATAAGCCGGGCCGAGCGGCACCGACGGATGCTGGCGGCAGAGGTCCACCATCCACGGCCCGATGGCGCGGTTGAGTTCGCGCTGAAAAGAGGCGGTGTAAGGAATGAGTTTGCGCCCGCCCGTCGAGCCGCTGGTCGGGACGAGACGCGTGACGGGCGCGCGCGTGAGGACGGACTTTTCGCCGCGCACGATGCGCGCGATCCACGGCGCGAGGTCGTCGTAATCCACGATGGGGACGCGTGCGCGGAATTGCTCATAGCTGCGGATTTTTGCGCAGCCGTGCGCGCGGCCGTACGCGCTGTCGGCGTTGCGCGCGAGCAGGCGGCGCAAAACATCCGCCTGCGTTTCCGCCGGATGATCCAGCGCGCGGCGGAAGCGCAGCCACGCCGGCACGCTCGCGGCGAGCCACGCGCCGTTGGCGAGCGCGGCGACTGGCTTCACGAGAGCATCCGGCGGCCGGCGGCGGTGAGATTGTCCACGCTGATCTCGGTGAGGCAGGCCAGTTCATCGCCGGCCGCGTGGCCGGGATTGCGCGCGAGGAAAAACGCCACGCGCGCATCCTTCGCCCGCCCCGCGGGCAGCGCGCCAAGCGGGCCGCGCAGCCTTTGCGGATGCGGAAAGCGGACGATCCCAGCCGCCGCGTCGTAGCCGTCGCCGTAGCGGGCGCGGGCCAGATGATCGAGCAGCCGCCGCGCGTGCGGCGGCACTGGCGCATCGTGGCGCGGAAAAAACTCGCGCCAGAAAACCGGCAGAAACCGGTAGGTGCGAAAGCCCGACGTGAGCAGCAGCCAATGGCACGGGCGCGCGGGCGCGGCGGCCCGCAGATGGTTCACCGCGGCGATCCACGTCCGCGCCAGCGCGGGTGAGCCCCACGCCTCGGGCGCGACGATGGTATCGCCGGAATAGATCGCCGTGAGCGCGCGTCCGTCGAGCTGCTCCTCGCAGACGAGGAGCGTAGAAAAGCCCAGCAGGCGGCCTGCGCGCCGGATTTCCACGACCCAGTTTTTCTCCGCGAGATCGCGCTCGAACTGCGCGCGCGTGACGCCCTCGAAATGCTGCGCGAGCAGCGCGTGCATCTCGTCGCGCTGCGCAGATGAGAGCGCCGCGCGGGGCACCAGGCCATTGATGTCCTCCGTCATAGCAGCGCCACCTCGGGGAGAAATGTTCCGCTGAGATCGTGCGATGCCTGCGCCGGCCAGGCCACGCGATACAGCCGACTGCGCCAGGTGCGCGTGGAAAAGCGGCGGCGCAGCGCGGGCAGGCGCGGCTCGTTCGTGGGCAGCGCGAGCGTGAGGAATTCCACGCCAACTCGGGTGGCGAGTGGGAAGAACTCGGCGATGAAATCCGGCAGCATCGCCTCCGCGCCTTCGGCAAAAGCGAGCGGCGAGAGAAAGGCGTGCGCGAGCACCGAGCCACAGTGCGGCAGTCGCGGCGTGCCGAGGATGCGGCTGGCGAGATTCACGAATGGCCGCGCGACGGCGAGCGCGCGCGAATAGCCGCGAATCACCGTCTGCCGGAACCCGCGCTGATCCCACAGCGCGCCGCACGCGACGACCTGCCCGCCATTGAGCGCGAGAAGGAAGCGCTCCAGCGGAAGCCCGTGCTGGGCGAGCGCGCGGAGTCGCTCCGCCGTCCACACCGCCGCGAGTTGGTGACGCCGCCCGTGCCCGTTCAGCACGCGGAGCAAATCGGGAACGCGCTCCGGCGTCGCGGCTTCGACACTAAGCCGCCCCGCACGCGGACGACGCGGCACGGCGACGAGCAGCGTGTCCAGCTCCGCGAGAAAGGCATACGCGGGCAGCCCGCGCGCTCCGTTTTCCAGCAGGCGCCGGGCGCGGTCGTTGTCGGCGGCTATGCTGGTGAAATAAAGGTCCGCCGGGTCGTCGCGTTGCAGCGCGTGGAAGAATCCGTAGCCGTCGCGCAGAATCCCGAAGCGTCCGCGCGCCGCCGCGTCGAGCCGCAGCTCGGCGAGATAGCCGACACGCCGCGCCGCGCCATCCACCCAACACTCGCGCCGCGTGCAGCGGCCCATGCACACGAGTCGCGCGCCGTCGCGCGCGACGATCGTTTGATCTTCGCCACCGGCGAGGTCAGCACCGCGGAAGTAATCCGGCTCGCGCTCAATACCCACGCTCACCGCGCCGCGCATCGGATTCTCGCGCAGCAGCCGCCGGATCGCCGCGTCGTCCGCGCGCGTGGCGACGGCGAAGCGCGTGCTCAGTTCGCGTGCAGCAGCGGTCCCTGCCATGATTCGTCTCCGAGCGGGTAGTAGTCGCGCAGGCTCACGTCGCCGCGGTGCATGGCGTTGATGAGGAAAAAATTCCGCCACATGAAACCGTTCGCGCGGTTCACCGCGTCGAATCCGCGCCGCGCGATGCTTTTCCACGAATAAAAACGCCGCCGCGCGCCGAGGCAGCCGCGCTGCAATTCCTCGCCGCTCATGCCGCGCGGGACAAACGGGATTTGGTTGTAGCTGTAGCGGTCGTCGAGCCACCACGCCTCGTAGCGCAGTCGTCCTTCGTCCGCGAGACGGCGGTAGAGCGGCGTGCCGGGAAAGGGCGTGAGGTGGTTGAACGCGGCGATATACATCGCGTGCTCCTCGGCGAAATCCACGGTGTTCCCGAAGCTCTCGGCGGTGTCGTGATCGTAGCCGAAAACGAACGTGCCATAGACGCGGATCTTGTGCCGGCGCAGGTTGGCAAGCGCCTTGGGAAATCCGCCGCGCGCCGAGTTGAAGGTCTTGTTCATCGCCGCGAGGTTCGCCGGATTCAGGCTCTCGAAACCGATGAGCACGCCCTGGCAGCCGCTGCGCACGAGCAGGTCGAGGAACTCGTCGTCGTGCGCCGCATTGATGCTCGCCTGCCCCACCCAGCGGATGCCGAGCGGGATCAGCGCGCGGAGAAATTCTTTCGCCTGCGCGAAGTTCGACGTGATGTTGTCGTCCACGAAAAAGAAGAGCTTTTTCTCGTGCTTGATCGCCGCGATTTCCGCGATGATTTCGTCCGCCGGGCGGCGCGTCTGGCTTTGCGAAAAGACCGTCTGCACCGCGCAGAAGTCGCATTTGAAATGGCACCCGCGCCCCGCTTCCACAAGGCCGATGGGCAGGTAGCGTTTGCCGCGAAAGATCGAGCGGTCGGGCCGCAGTCCGCGCAGATCGGTGCGGCCCGTGGAGCGGTAGAATTTTTCCAGCCGGCCGTGCCGCGCGTCATCGAGCACGCGCGGCCACAGCGCCTCCGCCTCGCCCGTCACCACCGCGTCGGCGTAGCGCGCGACTTCATCCGGGCAGAGGCTCGGGTGAAAGCCGCCCATCACCACCGGCACTTTGCGGCGGCGATATTCGCTGGCGATCTGGTAGGCGCGCTTCGCGGTGTAAGTCTCCACGCTCATCGCCACGAGATCGGTCTCCTCGTCGAACGGGATCGTCTCCATCCGGTCGTCGTAAAACTTCACCTCCACATCGCGCGGCGTGAGGCCCGCGAGCGTCGCGGCGGGCAGCGGCTCCATCTGCCAGGTGCGGACGTAGCCGCGCTCGCCGCGCCGGCGTCCGATGCAGGGGTGGATGATCGTGAGTTTCATCGTGTGGCAATTGTGAACCTCATCGTGAATTGCCGCATGTCGCGAACAGCCCCAACGGGGCGACACAACAAAGCCCAGGGCAAGCGACGAAGGAGCGCAGCCCTGGGTCGCCCGCACCAAACGTGCAAGCCCTGAAAGGGCGAGACAACCGACGCGCCGCCGCACGCAAAGAATCAGTCCCAAACATACGCCTCTTCATATTCGACTCCGTAAAGTTCGAGCAATCGCCGGAACTCATCTTGAAATGTCCGCACATGATGATGCTCCGCCTGATTCTGGATGTAGCGCGTAACGTCCTGCACATGGGAAGCACTCACGGAAAACGCGCCGTATCCCGCCTGCCATGCGAAATCGCCGACATCGCCCTCGGCTTTCATCCATTTGGTGGATTCGACCTTCGCGTTTTTCACCGTGTCGGAAATGGTGGCCGTGCGCGCGAGACGAAACAGGACGTGGACGTGATCGGGCATCCCGCCGATCTGCACCGCCGGGCACGCCATCGAGTTGAACGCACCGGCGAGGTAAGCGTGCAAGCGTGGCTGAAGCGCAGCCGGAATCAGCCCGGCGCGGCCTTTGGTGGAAAAGACCAGGTGAACGTAGATCTGGGCAAGTGACTGAGGCATGGCGGTTCGTGGTTGTTGCGTCGTTGTCCCGCCCTTTCAGGGCTCGCCGTTTACCGCGACCAACCCAGGGCTGCGCTCCTTCGTCGCTTGCCCTGGGCTTTGTTGTGTCGCCCCTTTGGGGCGCGGAGATGACGGGCTCGATGACGAGGCGGTTTGCCCCAGGCTTTGTTGGCCTGTCCCTTCGGAGCTGAGGCTTGCGGGGATTGGTTGCTTTGATGGCGCGCGGCCGATGATCCAGTCGCAGTTGTAGAAGCGGCTGAGATTGTGCGCGTAGAAACGGTAGCCGAGATTCGTGCCGATGCGCACCGGCCACGGGGCAGGGGAGCGTCGCAGCCGGCGGACGATGCTGCGAAAACTGTAAGCATGTTTCCACGCCGTCTCGATGCCGGTTTGCAGCTCCTGCACGCTCATGTGCTTCGGCTGAAAGACGACGTGCTGCGCGTCGTAAAGTTCCCAGTCGCGCGTGAGGATGCGGCCTTCGGCTTCGAGGCGTTTGTAGAGCGGCGTATTTGGAAAAGGCGTGACCACGGCGAAGCGCGGGAGATCGATCCCGGCCTCCACGGCGAA
>JAYWEB010000417.1:0-2951 GCA_043779575.1 Chthoniobacter sp.
CCTAGACGGACGCCTTCGCGGCGCCCTTGGCGGTCTGCAAGCGCTCGCCTTTTTTGCGGCGGGCCTTGCGGGTTTTGACGTTATCCTTGCCTTTGTTGTGTCCCATAGCGGGCCACCTGACCGGGATCAGCCGCCAAAGCCAAGCGGATTCGCCAGCGCGTCCTTACTCTCCGGCCCGACGCACCGGCCGAAAATCATCGTATCCGCTGATCTTCGTGATCGGAGCGACATCGAGCACCGGGTCTGCCCACGCGCGACCAAAGGGCAAAGCCCGATCGAGCACCGGATTGCCATACTCGCGCCCGTGGGGCGGTGCCGCCGGAATGGGGCGGCGGGCCTGCTCGACGATGTGCTGCTTGGTAAAGTTTTCGTGCGTCTTCAGCAGATGCTGCTGCTGCGCGGCCTGGGCGTGGGTGGCGAGGAGCTGATGCTGGCGCGCGGCCGCGGCGGTCCGCTGGAGATTCGCCTGGTTATTGGGCGCAGCCGGTTTCGGCGCGGCGAGAGCGGCACCGGCGAGGCCGAGCAGCAGCACGCCGCCCAGCAGCGCAGCGGGGAAGGAACGCGATTTCATGGCCGGACCATAAGCAGGAGCGCGGCGCGGCTCAACCGGTCTTTCGCGACCCGCGTGGGGCTACCATCTTTCGTAAGGCCGCTGACCCAGAAAATTTCCCGGCGGGAAGTAATTCGCCACGATATAGACATTCCCGCTCGCCGCGCGGGCGTAGCCAAAGCCGACGCTGGTCGTGCCGCTCCAGACCATCTGCGTGTAGTGGCCCACGCTCATGAAGTTTGCCTCGCTGATGCGCTCGCCGCGATAGGCGCGCTGTTCGGAGAGCCAGTCGTCGGCAGCCAGATCCGGCGACGGGTTTCCGCCGCTGCCTTGCCAGATGTTTTCGCCCAAACCTTTCCGTCCGCTATGCACGAGCCCGGTATCGCGGTCGGCCAGAATCTGCGCCCACTCCTGCGCGGCCGCCGCACAGTCGGCGCTCCACTGGAGCGGCGCCACGCGTTTGGCGGCGCGGGCGTCATTGTGAACTTCCAAAAACGCCGCCCGGCCCGCCGCGCCACCGGCCCCGCGCAGCACCGGACGCTCGGCGATCTGGACCGGCGGCGGCGGCAGGGGTGCGCTCCGGCCAAAGCGACGTCCGCGGAGGACGACTTCCTGGACGGCCTCGGAATTCACCTCGTAGCGCGCGATGACCTGCCCGCTGGTTTTGAAAACCCAGACGTGGCCGGGGAATGTGCCGATCGCGTGGGGCTGGCCGGTCGGCTGGAGCGGACCGTAGTTCACTTCGCCGGCGTTGGGCTGCACCCAGACGAGGTCCACGGGCACTCCGGTGTTATTGATGACGGCGAGCTGGACCTGCCGGGCCGGACTGACGCGCGGCGGCGGTTCGTGGCGCGGCCTGACGAGTCCCGGATTCTTTTCCTGAAACATCTGCCAAAGCTGCTCGACCGGCGATGGCTTGAATTTCTGCTGATCCTTGTCCTTGTCTTTATCCTTGCCGAAAGCACCGGTGGGAAAAAGGCCGGCGAGGCCGAGGATCGCGAGGAGGGACGGGAGAAGGGAACGGGGTTGCATGGGTTCACTCTTTCCCGCGCCGCGGGCGGGTCAAGCGGCGTTTCCCGCGCACCCGCTACGTGCCGGGAATCGTCTCCGCCACAGGTCCGCCTGGCACGGGGCGGACGAGCAGGATGCAGACGAGCGCGAGCGCAAGAATCGCCGCGCTGACGAAAAATGAGGTGCGGGCGTAGTCCGCCGCACCGTCGAGCGACACCAGCCCGAAGCCGACCATCGGGCCGAGAAAACGCCCAAGGCTGCCGGCGCTTTGCATGAGGCCGAGCAGGCGCCCCTGGCAGTGGGCGTCGGTGCTGCGGGAGGCCAGGCCATTGAGCGTGGGAGTGACGAAACTATTCCCCAGCGAGATGCCGAAGCACACGACGAGCAGCACCCCGAGCGAGTGGGTGAAAGGCAGCGCCGCCATGCTCAGCGCGAGCACCACGGCACCGATGACGGCCAGTTCTTTCTCGATCGGCTTTTTCAACAAGCGCCGGAGCAGCCCGCCCTGAAACAGCACCCCGAGCAGCCCCACGTAGGCGAGGATGTAGCCGACCTGCGCGGTGTCGTAGCCGAAGCGCTTTTCGCAGTAGAGCGCGAAGAGCGCCGTCATGATCGAGAAGCCCGTCACGGAGGCGAGCTGGCTGGCGAGGATCGCGGTGATCATGCCCGCGCGTCCGCCGTGAAAAATCTCGCCGACCGTGGCGCGTTGCCGGGCGCGCTCGCGCGATTCCGCGGTGAGCGTCTCGGGCAGGCGCAGCCAGACGAGCAGGGCATTGAGCAGCGCGAGCCCGGCGGCGAAATAGAACGGCGTCCGCACGGTGAAAAACGGATTCAGCCAATGGAGCAACGGATTGAGGAAACTGAAAAATCCGTGGGCATCGTGCATCGGAATGCTGAGCCGGCCGCCGATGGCTGGCCCGAGCATGAAGCCGAGCCCGAACGCCGCGCCGACGAGACCCATGTTGCGCGAGCGGTTTTCCTTCGTCGTCACGTCCGCGATGCAGGCCATCGCGGTGGAGATATTGCCGCCGCTCGCGCCGTCGAGGATGCGGCCGAGGATGAGCATCCAGACGGTCGTCGCCGCGCCCAGAACGACAAAGCCGACGGCGGTGCCGAGGATGCTGACCACGAGCACCGGCTTGCGCCCGATGCGGTCGCTCCATTTGCCAAAAAGCGGCGCGCACACGAGCTGGAGCAGCGAGTAGATCCCCACGATCCACGCGAGCTGCGCGGGCGTGGCGCCGATGCGCGAGCCTTCGGCGTAAAGCGGCAGCACCGGGATGACGATGCCGAAGCCCAGCATGTCGATGAAGAGCGTGAGAAAGATGAGGCCGAGCGGCGAGCGCGCGGGAGTGGGAGCGGCGGAGTTTTCCAAAGGAGCCGGATGAAA
>JAYWEB010000418.1:0-7295 GCA_043779575.1 Chthoniobacter sp.
CGCAGCACCGTCGCGAAAAGATCGGCCACCGTGCCGACATCGCCCAGCGCCGTGTGCGCGCCGCGTTCCGGCAGGCGGTAATACTGGCGCAGGGTTTGCGGCTTGCAGTTCCCGGCGGGCACCGGATCGAGGAGCCGCTGCCCCAGCCGCAACGCGCAAAACCCGGCGCGGCCGATGGGTGCGATCCCCAGCCGGGTCCGTCTCGATTAAACGCCAAGCGCCGATGTCACCCCCAGTCCCTGCGAGAGCGAAATTCTAGGGCCGCCGCCTTTCATTCTTCCCCTAGCTGGAACTTGTGGCCGCGTCGGCTGGGCTCCGCGACCACCGTGATCTTGCTAAATGGGGTGGCGTCGTGGCAGGTTGCGACCCGCCGCGCAGGGCCAACCGCTATCCCGCATGTTTTATCTCAAAAACTTCAAAAACTTCGCCGAAGCGGAACTCGACGATGAGCGGCCCGTCACCCTGCTCATCGGCCCCAACGGCGCGGGCAAGAGCAACTTAATTGAAGCGGTCGAACTCCTTTCATTCCTCGCCGCGGGCCATCCGCTTCACGAGGTGACGGACCTCGGGCGTGGGGGCAGTCTTGAGGTCCGCGGCGGCCTAGATGCCTGCGCGAGCTTCGGTCACGACACCTTCACCCTCGGTCATCGCTCGCGAATCCTGCCCCTCGACGGCGGGTATGAGGTCGATTACCAGGTCACGGTGCGTGTGGGAAATGAGCGGCGCGTCGTCGGCGAGTCGCTGCGCATAGTCGGGCGGCACATTCCGATTTTTGAGATTCTACCGGCGATTCATAGGGCTGCCTCGGCGGACAACGAGGTGCGATATGACAACCGTGCCCGCGGAAAGAACAAGCCCGTTGCATCGGTGGCTGCCGACAGATCCGCACTGTCGCAATACGCCCGGTTTGCCTCAAAAGATACGAAGCTCCCGCACACTTTGGCAGCCATCAATGCGGTCCTTAAAGCCCTGGAGGCACCCGCTGTGTTCGATCCCGTCCCTAGCCGCATGCGTGAGTATCAGCAGAACACACAAAGCCGCCTTGCGCGGGATGGGTTCAACATCTCGCCGGCCCTTTATCAGCTTCATACCTTCGCCGTCACGCCACCCCGACGTGGCACATCGGAAAAACCGGAGGTCGTCGGCATGGGATGGGGAGATTCGGTCGCTCGCATCCTCAAACGCATCGCTCAGCTCCCCGATGAACCGTTTAAGAGCTTTGAATTCTTTACCACCAAGACAGGAGACGTTCTGTTTGGATTCAATACGTTGCACAGTGACAAATCCATCACCGCCCGCGTCCTTTCCGATGGCACCTTGCGCGCACTGGGTATTCTCACCGCCCTGGAAACTTCACCAAGGGGCTCGCAACTGGTGCTTGAGGAATTCGACAACGGCGTTCACCCCAGCCGCACGCACATTTTGAGCGAAGCACTCTTCGAATGTGCCGAGTTGCGCAAGCTCCATGTCCTAGCGACCACGCACAATCCCGCCACCCTCAATGCGCTCACCGCCGAGCAAATCGACGGCGTGCTCCTCGTCGTGCCTGACCCGGCGAAGAAATTCGCACGACTCCTGCCCATCAAGGAATTGCCGGGCTATATCGAATTCGTCGAGCAAGGCCGACTCGGCGACCTTATCACCCGGCGCGTCTATGAACGGCATCTTGGCGCTGATTATGAAGGCGAGCGGAAGAAGGACATTGAGGAGTGGCTTGAAGCCTTGCCGTGAGCGTTGTCTTCTACGTCTTTGATACCAGCTATCTGATTGAGCTGGCCGACTGCGGACGCGACGCCGATCCGAAGGCTAGCCCGCACGTTCGCAAATTAGCCAAGCAAGCCGCAGCCGCGGGTGCGCGGTTCGTAGTGCCGCTGCCGTGCCTCTTCGAACTCGGCGACCACATCGCAGACGTGGGACATACAGTTCGCAGGCAGGAGCTCGCGGATTGGCTCGCAAAAACCGTGGCAGCCAGCCTCGAAACGGAAAGGCCTTGGATCATCACGCCTACCGGCGACCCGAAAGCCATCCTGCCAGAACTGCTCCAGATTTTTCGCGGCCAAGGCGTGAAAAAGCAGATCGGATTGGTGGATCTCTTCGCAGCTTCCGAAGCGCATCGGCTCAAAACGGATTACCGCGACCGCAAAGCCAAGGTGCATATTTGGACCAATGACCGGGCATTGAAAGGACAGGAACCGGATCACGAGCCGAACCCATTCCACTGGTAGGGAACGGGTGCGCCCAGACGCCTGGAATTTTAGCCAAATGAATCCCGACGACGAGAATTGGTTTCGACGGAAAATCGAAGAGGCCGTTTTCGCGGCGGTTCAGGCGTTGCTGGACGCTGACAAGGCAGCGGAACGTGCTGATGCGGTGTGTCGGAAGCATCCCGGGATGCCGAAGGATGCGTTGGCTCATATTCTGATCGATCGGGCAACGCGAAAGACCATGGTGGAAGGTGCGTTGAGCGGCGCAGCAATTACGGTCGCAGAAATTCCTCTTGCAGCACCGGTCCCCGAGCCTGGTCACAAGGCTCTCGCCATTTCAGGCATTAGCGCTCTGATCGTGGGCGATATCGGCTTCACGACCAAAGTGCAGATGCAATTGCTTCTCGAGATCGGCGAACTCTATGAATGCCCATTTTCCAAAGATGATGAGGACGATGTATGGTTGATCTTCAAGGCGGCGCTTGGAGCGAAAGGGACTGAACGAATAGGCGGTTACGGGAGGTTCGTGTTCGATCAGACGGCCAGAAAGCAGTTTCGACGCTTACTCCGAACGCATGGAATACGACGGACAGCTCAGAAAATTGTCCAGAAGGTTGCAGGGACGGAAGTAGCAAAACGCATCTCTGAGAAGGCCCTCATGCGATTGATCTGGGCGGCCAACATCTTCATAGGAGCTTGGTTTAATCGGCGCGCCACAAAGGCGGTCGGTAAGTGGGCGAAGGTGAAAGCTAAGGTGCGCGCGTCCGTATTCACCGAAATAGATCACATTAAAGCAAACGATCGGTCCTCTGCTGTGCTTGTGTTACCCCTCATCTTCTGGGTTGGGACTGCCGACGACACGCTGGTCGACAACACAATTACGCTCTATGCGCAGGCGACACGTCGCCTGAGTTTGACACCTGAGGAGCTGGACGAGGTGGAACAAATCGTGGATCGGGAGGATCTTGCGGAAGCCATAGAGTTGAGGCTCCGCAACGTTCCTGAATTAGTGCGACGAGAATTTCTCGCTATCGCCGTCACATCCGCTGCGGCTGCAAGATTGGAGGTCGTCGAGGCACAGCATCAAGCTTTGATAACTATCAGCCAAGCGTTGGGACAGACTTATGCGCGGAAAGACCTTGAGGAAAAGATCAGTTATCTGACGCGATAGAGTAGGTCGGCTCTCACTCTTTGCGGAGGGGCGGCTGGGTCAGTTCCAGAATCTCGCTCGCGGAAGGCCGGCACTCATTCCCGCCGGGTGAGCCGCACGATCCGCCCGCCCGGTGAGTTGCTCCTCGACCGAGTCACCCGCGCCGAGCGGCATGGCGACGAATTGCCGGATGAGCCCTGCGCCGACGGAGAATCCATCGAGCCACGGCTGGCCGGGGACGACGACGTAATCCTGCGGCTCGCCTGGCAGCTCCGCGGTCCACTCTGCATCGGAGACGGCGGTGATCTTTCCCACCGCGATCTTCACCGCGAACGGATACCGCGCCGAGAAGCTGAGCCAGAGCGCTTCGCTCTGATACATGGGCATGACGACCCCGCCGCGCTGGAGCCAGGAGGTCGGAGCCGTCGCGGGAAAGTCGTCCAGGGACCGGAGGGGGAACTCGCCGAGGCCGGCGGGAAGCGGGTAAGTCCGGCCGTCGTCGGGAATCCGCAGGGTGCGCTGAAAGGCGATGTCAGTGCCGGGAACGATGCGCCGTCCAATCCGGCGGCGCGCAGAGCCGCGGTGCGCAGGGCGGCTTCGATCTCGTCCGCCGTCACGGTCAGCACCCGGAGCGTGCGCCGTGCTTAACGAAAAACCCTGTCATCCTGAGCTTGTCGAAGGACCGCTAACTTTTTGCGGGCGGAGGTGGGGCGGAGCGCGCGCCCAACATGCGCTCCGCGCCGCCTCCGCCCACGGGTGCGAGAGGTCCTTCGACAAGCTCAGGATGACATTTTTTTCGATGCGGCGCTGCGCGCCAGTGAGGAGGCCCGATCTGCCGCTCGACGTGGGCGCGGAGTTGCCGGGCGATTTCCGGGAAGGTGAACGAGAGGCAGACGTCTTCGAGTTTGATCATGGGCGGGCGGGTCGGCAGGGCTCACCAGCCGCCATCGCGGATCTGGCGGGAGATGGCGGAGACGCGTTTGGCGGACAGGCCCCGCAGCGCGCGCAGGAGTTCCGCGACCACGGTGGGACGTTCGCGGATGATGGCGAGCAGATCGCTCGAAACCTTCCCGGCCAGCGCGAGCAGCGCATCGGGGTTTTCACCCAGCTCCTCGGCCAGACGGACGATGGTCCCTTCGCCCGGAGGCGGCTCCTCCCCGCGCTCGATCTTGCTCAGGTAGGAAGGCTCGATGCCCACACGCCCGGCGACTTGGCGGAGGGAGAAGGTGGGATCGCTCTCCACCTGGGCCATCTGTCTGGCCCGCAAAGTTTCACCGAAAGAAAGGTCGTCGCTCATGGTGTGGCGCGAATACTACACGGACGCTGCTTGAGGTCAAGCCGCAATCGAATGAAGGCCGCGCTACGCGTGCTTGTTCCACATGAAACGGCGGCAGCGGCGGGAAGTGGAAGGCAACGGAAGGAAGCGGAAGGGAATTCCACCGGCCTCATCGGTTTCGTTATTTTTTGCGTTTCTTGAGCACGGCGAGGGCGGCGGCGGTGAGCGCTGGTGAGGGCGGGACGGCCTGGAGCCAGTCCGGCGGCGCGTGAGCCCGATGGCGCGGGAAGGCGAAGACGTTCGCCGACCCCACGGGGCGAACCAGTTTATCCTAAAGCCGGAAATAGGGACCACGGATTGCACGGATGACACGGATTTCAAAGCACTTGGAGCGAGAGTCCAACGCACCCATTGGGTGAGCGGTCGAGGAGTTGACCGCCGCCGGGAAATCTCTGAATCCGTGTCATCTGTGTAATCCGTGGTTCCTCCTATCGCCGTTTTTAGGTTTAGCCCTCCAGTTTCCGGCGCAACAACTCGCGCAAGCGCTCGACGTCCACGCGATCCTGATCGCGGTGGGTGTCCTTGCTGGCAATGAGGGTCCGCAGGTCGGCATAGATGATCTCCACGCCTTCGATGTGGACGTGTTCGGCGCGCGGCGCGGCTTCGTCATACGCGATCTTCCAGGCGCGGGTGCTCACGTCCACTTCCACTTCGTCGGCGATTTTGACAACGACGTTTTCGACAAAGTCCTGCGGCGTCAGCTCGGCGGCGGCCCGGTCTTCCAACTCGCTCAACGCGGCGGTCACGCGGGCGTGGTTTTCGAGATCTTCAGGGACAAGAAGGTCCACATCCGCCGTGTCTCGGACGTAACCATGAAGAGATGCGGGGAACAGGTAGATCGCTCATGCGCCGCGGCCGGAATTACCAGAGCCAGGGATTGTCCTGTGCAGCCCGCCAGCGTTCGTAATCGTCCCATGTCCGCGCTTTGAAGACGAAGCCTCGCGGACGTGGCCACGGATTCATCGCGACGGCGGCCCGAAAGAGACGCGCCCCTGCGGCGTGACATTCCGCAGGTGTCTGCGGCGCGGCGCGGCGCCCGACTATCTTAACTTTTCGATCCATGAAGAGTGCTGAGACGATGCGTTGCTGCGGCGCAGGCTGCAAACGGCAGATGCAGGCTGCCGCCGGCGTGCGGCTCGAGAAGGGCGGTGATCGTGCTCATGGGATGGAGGCTAGCGGCCTTCGCCGTCGTTGCCAAGTTGCGGAATTGGCACCGCAGTTTAGTTGCACGGGAGATTGAACTGCGCGGCGAGTTGCCCGGCGATCTCAGGGAAGGTGAAAGTCACTCGATCCTGTTTCATGGGCCGCAGACCATGTAGCAAAGCCGCGGGGTGGCAATCCGGCGCGCGCCGGATTTTTCCTTTGCACGTCCGGTCGCCCGCCTAGCTTCCGCAGCGCCGATGCCGCGCCAGCTTCTTCCCATCCTCCAGACGATCGTCACCGTGGCGCTGCTCGTCTGGCTTTTCGGCGACCCGCGCGTGCGCCAGGAGGTGTCGGCTTTGTGGAAAATCGCCGACCGCCGCTGGGTGCTGGCCGGGCTGCTCGCGGGCGGGGTGGGGGAACTCGCGGGCGTCCTCCGCTGGTGGTGCTGCCTCCGGCTCGCGGGTCTGCCTGTCGGGCTGGGGCGCGCGGCGGCGCTGCATTTCATGGGGCTGTTCGCCACGCTTTTTCTGCCCGGTGCGGTCGGCGGCGACGCGGTGAAAATCGCCTGGCTGGCCGCGGAGTTTCCCGCGCGCAAAATCGGCGGCGTGCTCGCCGCGCTCCTCGACCGGCTCAGCGGATTCGTCGTCATCAGCGCCGCCGCCTTTGCCGTGGCCGCGCTGCGGCGCGAATGGTTCGAGCGCACGCCCGTCACCGCCGCGCTCCTGCACGGAGTGCTCGTCACGCACGCGCTCGCCGCGCTCGGCCTCGTCTTCTGGGCCGTCACCAGCCACCCGCGGCTGCGCGACCGGCATCCGCGCTGGCTGCCGATGCGCGCGCGCATCCTCGAAATCTCCGGCATCTTCGCCCTCTTCTTCGCCGGCGGCTGGCGCGCGCCCGCCGCCGTCGCGCTTTCCGCGGCAAACTTCGCCGCGCACTTCCTCATCTTCTATTGCGCCGCGCGCGCCCTCGCCACGCCGGTCCCGCTCGCCGACGTCTTCTCCGTCATGCCCATCATCGACGTCATCACCATGCTGCCCGTCACGCTGTCCGGCATCGGGCTGCGCGAAATGAGTTTCGCGACCCTGCTCGGCGCGCTCTGCCATGTGCCGCCCGGTGCGGCGGTGCTCGTCTCGCTCGGCGGGTTCGCCATCTATGCGTGCTGGTCGTTGCTCGGCGCGCCGGTCTTTCTCCTCTACCGCACCCGCGCATCCCATGTCTGAACCCCGCCTCGCCGTCTCGTTCGGCGCGTCCTTTCTCGGCTTTCCCACGCACCTCGGCTTCCTCCGCGGGCTCGTCGCGGGCGGGTGGAAACCGCGCGCCGTCGCCGGTTCGTCGGCGGGTGCGCTGGTCGCGGGTCTGTATGCCGCGGGGCTGTCGCTGGAGGCGATGGAGGCCGCGTTCACGCGCCCGGATTTGAAGAGCCACTTTCGCGAGCGCAGCTTTCCGCTGCGGGCGCTCGGCA
>JAYWEB010000419.1:0-2922 GCA_043779575.1 Chthoniobacter sp.
TTTGCCAACGCCTCCTTCCTCGACCGGCTCATTCCGATCCTCGACAACTTCGAGCTGGGGCTGAACGCCGCCCGCGTCGGCGCGGAAAATTCGCCCATCCTCATGGGCATGGACATGGTCGCGAAACAGCTCGCCGATTTCCTCACGAGCAGCGGCGTGGAGCCGGTCAATGGCGAGGGCCAGGCCTTCGACCCGCACTTCCACGAAGCCGTGGCCCAGGAGGAAAGCGCGACCGTCCCCGAGGGCGTGATCGTCCGCCAGCTCCGGCGCGGCTACAAGCTGCGCGAGCGCCTGCTGCGGCCGGCCACGGTGGTGGTGTCAAAGGGCGCGACCAAGGCCGAATGATGCCCGCCCCGTTCGTCATTCCGTCATCCGTCATCCGTCATTTCACGCCATGACCAAACGCGACTACTACGAAATCATGGAAGTGACGCGCACCGCGTCCGGGGATGAAATCAAGCGCTCCTACCGCAAGCTCGCGGTCAAATATCACCCGGACAAAAACCCCGGCGATCACTCGGCGGAGGAGAAGTTCAAGGAGATCGGCTCGGCTTACGAGATCCTCATGGACGCGGAAAAGCGCGCGGCCTACGACCGTTACGGCCACGCGGCATTCGCCCAGGGCGGCGCGGCGCGGGGCGGCGGCGGTGGCGGGGCGCACGACCCGTTCGATATTTTCCGCGAGGTTTTCGGCCAGAGCGGCAATGGCGGCGGCGGCGGCATCTTCGAGCAGTTTTTCGGCGGCGCGCAGGGCGGGCAACCCCAGTCCCGCGATGGCAAACAGCGCGGCGCCGATCTGCGCTACGACATGCAGATCCGCCTCGAGGAGGCGGCGTTCGGCTGCGACAAAGAGATCGAGGTCAGCAAGCTGGAAGGATGCACCGAGTGCCACGGCAGCGGCGCGGAGAAAGGCTCGAAAGCCGTCTCCTGCCGCGACTGCGGAGGGCGCGGCCAGGTCATCAGCTCGCGCGGATTTTTCCAGGTCTCGCAGACCTGCCCGCGCTGCCGCGGCACCGGCCAGGTCATCGATCAACCATGCCGGAAGTGCAACGGCGAAGGCCGCGCCGAATCCCCCACGCGCATCAAACTGAAAATCCCCTCGGGCATCGAGGACGGCTCGCGCCTGCGCAGCGTGCGCAATGGCGAGGCCGGCCTGCGCGGCGGCCCGCCCGGCGATCTCTACGTGGTCATCCACATCAAGGAGCACGAAGTTTTCGAGCGCGAGGAGAGCAACCTTTTCTGCGAAGTGCCCGTCGCCTTCAGCATCGCCACCCTCGGCGGCGAACTGAACGTCCCGACCCTCGAAGGCCAGGCCCAGCTCAAAGTCCCCGCCGGCACCCAGAGCGGCACCGCCTTTAAGCTGCGCGGCAAAGGCATCCCCTCGCTCAACTCGAGCGCGCGCGGCGACCTCATCGTCCGCGTCATCGTGGAAGTCCCCACCAAGCTGAACGGCGACCAGCGCGCAAAGCTCGCCGAATTCGCCGAACTCATGGGCGAGGAAAACTCCCCGCTGAACCGCAGCTTCCTCGAAAAGGCGAAGGACTTCTTCCGCTGACGGCGCGGATGTCTTTCCAAAACGCCCCGCCGCTCTTGAATCCGCGCGCGGCGTCTGGCGTTATCTCATCCGCATGACGCTCAAAACCTACCTCGCGGTGATGGCCGGCGGCGCCGCCGGCACGGGCTTGCGCATGGCGCTGGCGGGCTGGCTGACGGCGCGATATGGCGAAACTTTCCCCGTCGGGACGCTCGTGGTGAACGTCACCGGCTGCTTCGTCATCGGGGCCTTCGCCGCGCTCACCGCGCCCGCGGGTTTCCTGCCCGCGCCGCTCCTCGTGCGGCAGGTGGTGATGATCGGCGTGCTCGGCGGCTACACCACGTTTTCCGCGTTTGGCTTGCAGACGCTCGATCTCCTCCACGCCGGGGCCGGGCTGCGCGCGGGGCTGAACGCCGCGCTTTCGCTCGTCCTCTGCCTCGCCGCCGTCTGGCTCGGCCACCGGCTCGCGACGGCCCTCCCCGCGCGCTGACCGCGCGGCGCGTGACTTTTTCTAAGAGCCGCGCACCTTGGCGGTCTTTCCACCACTGCCATGAAATGCCTGCCGCTCTTCGCCGCCCTCCTTTTCACCACGCTCGCCGCCGCCGAGCCTCCGCCGCCCGTCGGGAAAGCGGTCGCACTTTTTAATGGCGCCACGCTCGCCGGCTGGGAGGGCGACGCGAAGCTGTGGCGGGTGGAAGGCGGCGCGCTGACGGGCGGTTCGCTGACCGAGGAGGTGCGGGAAAATGTCTTCCTCGCGACGGTGAAGGAATACGGCGATTTCATCGTGCGGATGAAGATCAAGCTGACGGGGACGGGCTTTGTGAACAGCGGCTTCCAGATCCGCAGCCAGCGCGTGCCGAACAACACGGAGATGGCCGGCTACCAGTGCGACTACGGCGAGCCGAACTGGTATGGCGGCATCTATGACGAGTCGCGGCGCAACAAGCTGATGGCGGAGTCGGACATGAAGGCGCTGCGGCCGGTGATCAAAAAGGACGACTGGAATGAATTCGTGATCCACGCGCAGGGGCGGCGCATCCGGACGTGGATCAACGGGGTGCAGGGCGTGGATTACACCGAGGCCGATCCGGCGATCGTGCAGACGGGCAAGATGGGCATCCAGGTCCACGGCGGCGGCAAGGCGCTGGTGCAGGTGAAGGACCTCAGCATCGAGGAATTGCCGCCGACGGAAAAAGTCATCGGCGCACCGGAGCCGGGCAAGGCCGCGAAGGCGTCGCCGCTTTTGCCGGAGGAGGAGCGCGCGAGTTTCACGCTGCCGCCGGGTTTTGAAATCGAACTCGTGGCGAGCGAGGACGTGGCCAATGGCATCGGGAAATTCGTCCCGCTCGCCTTCGACCAGCACGGCGCGCTGTGGACCACGACCGCGC
>JAYWEB010000420.1:0-2922 GCA_043779575.1 Chthoniobacter sp.
CGCCCCTTGTATGTCGAAAGACTGGCCGAAGACGTGGTCCGCATGGGATCATGGGGAGGTCTGTAAAGCCGCGCGCTGCGGGGCGGTTAGCCCCGCCCCGCAGCGGGTGCGGATGAGTTCGTTTTCGCCCCTTGGGCCTTTGAGCCCGTCCCGAAGCACGAACCTCCGCGCCCTGTGGTTTTTGAACTCGAACCGTTGCCTGAGCTTCAAGCTCGCATCCACAAGGCTGAGCCTACTCCTACCATGAACCCATCCCTCGTCCACGCCGGACTCGACATCGCCAAAGCCACCCTCGACCTCCATCTTCAGGGCCAGTCCCTGAGCTTTGCCCACGACCCGCCGGGCTGCGCGGCGCTCATCGCCCGGCTGCACGCGCTGGGCGTGCCGGTCCTGGTGATCTGCGAGGCCACGGGCGGCTGGGAACGTCCCATCGTCGCCGCGCTTCACGCCGCACAGATCGCGCTGACCATCACCAATCCGCGCCAGGTGCGCGACTTTGCCAAGGGCCGCGGCCAGCGGGCCAAGACCGACCGGATCGACGCGCGGATGCTCGCCGAATTTGGCACCGCCAACACTCCGCCGCCGACCCCCGCGCCGAGCGCGGCGCAGGCCGAGCTGGCCGCGTGGGTGACGCGCCGCGAGCAAATCCAGTCCATGCTTTGCGCCGAGCGCGTCCGCCAGATCCCCGGTCTGCCAAAGGCCGTTGCACAGGATCTGGCCGCAAGCATCGCCCGGCTCGAAAAGCACCTGGCACGCATCCTCGCCCACCTCGCCGCAGCGCTGGCCGCCACGCCGCAGATCGCGGCCAGGGCCGCGCGGCTTTGTTCCATCCAAGGTGTCGGTCCCGGCACCGCCGCCACCCTCCTCGGCCACCTGCCCGAGCTGGGCACGCTCACCCGGGGGGCCATCGCCTCGCTCGCCGGCCTCGCGCCCTTCAACGACGACAGCGGCCCGCGCAAGGGCCAGCGTCGCATCATCGGCGGCAGGGCTTCGGTGCGCTGCGCCCTCTACATGGCCGCCTTCAATGCCATCCGTTGCAACCCCGTCCTCAAACCCTTTTACCAGCGCCTGCGCACCGCCGGAAAACCCTTCAAAGTCGCCCTCATCGCCTCCGCCAGAAAACTCCTCACCACCCTCAACACCGCCCTTCAAAAACCCTCCTTTATCCCTTGCTCTTGAACACCGTTGCTTCAGGGCTTTGTCCGTTTTCAAACCGTTACCCAGGGCGTTGCCCTGGGCTGGCTTGTTTTCGCACCTTTGGTGCTCCCTTCCACCATGCGTGCGAAGTGCATGACAGGCTCCAGAGAATCGTCAGCGAGCAGTTGCGGACCTGAGGTCTGAAAACGCCGCTTGCGGAAAATGCCGGGTGCCATTCCGTTTCCACACAATGAAAAGCGATCACTCTTTCTTTGTTGGGCGCGCGTGGCAATGGATGTTTGCCGTCGTAGCCTTTGCGGGTCCGCTTGTTCCCAGCCCTCGGGCTGGAGCCTATGTCTTCACCAACATTGCCGACAGCCAAGTCCCGCCACATTGCAAATCGTACCCGTGAAAAAACTATTCCTTATCAACGTGCTCGCGCTCGCGATCCGAGGCGTCGTGCCCAAACTGCAAGCGGCAGATGTGACGACGCCGGGCGACCCGCTCATTGGCGGCCAAATGATCGGCGGCGTTTTCACACCCGCAACCCAAGGTACACCGGCAGGCAATGCCAATATGTTTCCCGCAAACGGAAAGCCAAGCTTCTCCATTGATGACGACCTTTCTTCAAAGTATCGAAACTTCGGTGTGGTCTTTACTGGGTTCGTGGTCACACCTCGTTTCGGCACGACGTTCGTGACGCGGCTCGATATTGCCACGGCGAATGATGCCCCGGAACGCGACCCGCTCACTTTCACACTCGAAGGCACCAACGGCGACCCATTGACGGGATCTTACACGCTGATTGCCTCTGGCAGCACCGGTCTCGATAACGATCCGGGGCGGTCAACATATGTGATCAGCAGCAACTTTCCGGCCGTGGGTGCCTTCAGCAGTTACCGTTTGATCTTTCCCACGGTTCGCAATTCTGCGACTGCGGACAGTATGCAAGTCGGCGACGTAACAATTTCTGGCGTCTCCGCCCCCGAGCCGTCGATCGTTTCCCTTCTCGGCATTTCGCTAATCGGGCTGTTGGGCACCCGCCGGAAACGCCCGGCGGCGGTGTGAAAACAGCCGCGCAGACCAACTGAGTGTTGAGCCGCGCGCTGGCAACGGCGCGGCCTTGTCTCAAAATCCGAATGCTGCCAGTGCGAGCGCGAGCGATTCCATCGGGAGGCCGATGACGTTGGTGAACGATCCCTCGACGCGTTCGATGATGTCGCCGCGGTCGTCCTGCGCGGCGTAGGCGCCGGCTTTGTCGAGCGGGCCGATGCGGGCGAGGTAGGCGCGGAGTTGCGCCTCGCCGAGCTGCCGGAAATGCACGCGCGTCACTTCGGCGAAGGTGCGCTCTTCGCTGGTCGCCGCCCGCGCGAGGCAGACGCCGGAGAAGACTTCGTGGCTCCGGCCATTCAACTCGCGCACCATCGCGAGCGCCTCATCCATGTCGCGTGGCTTGCCGAAGATCCGTCCATCAACTGCCACGAGGGTGTCCACGCCGAGGACGATTTCGCCGGGGCGGGAGCGCGCGATGGCGAGAGCCTTCGCACGCGCGTTCCAGAGGACGACCTCGCGCGGCGTGAAATGCGCGGGCGCGATTTCCTTCACGTCCGCGGGCGCGACCGTGAATTCGTATCCATGCTCGGCGAGCAACTGCCGGCGGCGAGGCGAGGCCGAGGCGAGAACGAGGCGCGGCATGGGCTGCGGCTATTTGGCGGCGGGCGCGTCGAGCACCGGCGTCGGCAGCTCCTTGTAGTCGGCGGGGATCTCGAACTGCTTCGGGTCCAC
>JAYWEB010000421.1:0-7217 GCA_043779575.1 Chthoniobacter sp.
TTCAACTCCTCCTGATACGTGAACGGAACCTGCGTGTTGTTGCGGTAATGCAGTTGCAGGCGCTCGGAGTTGTAGTCTTGCGCGAGATCGAGTTCGTCCAGCCGCGGCATGACGCTCGTGTTCACGATTTGCACCACATCAGGCTCCTTCAGAGCCTTCAACATGCCTTTGATCGGGGCGGTGTAGTCGGTCAGCGGGACTGTTTTGTTTTGTTTCTTGTAACCGCGGACCATGTCCGGGAGGTAGAAATCGACCTCGTAACTCGCCCGGTTGGTCACCAGCGTGATGCCGTTCCGGTCCCGGATTTCGCCGCGCACCGAGGGCAGACGCACCGTGACCTCGGATTTTCCGGCGATCTTTTTCGACCACTGCGCGCCGCGCAAAACCTGTTCGTACCAAAGTTTCCCGACGAGCACCCCGAACGCGCAAAGCATCGCGAAGCCCAGGAAAACCACACGTCATTCGGCGCTCGGGCGGCTGGAGCTGCGGCGGGCCATACTAGCGGGAGCGCACGCTGCCGCGTGCGGATTGGGGATCGTAGCCGACGAAGAAGGCGACGTAGTTCAGGGCGAAAAAGAGGAACGGCGAAAGCAGGGCCGCGACGATGCCCGCGCCACCGATCCGCCACCAGATTTCCTTGTCGAAAACGAAGGCCACAGGCTCGCGGCGAAAGGTCAGCATCAGGTATTCGGCAAACACGATGAGCGCCGTGTAAAGCCCGCTCAGCAGACAGTGAATTTCCCACCGGCCCCGCTGAAAGAGCGGGCGAAAACCGCTCATCAGTCCCCCGAGCATGGCATAGAGGACGATCGACCAACCGAGGGCAACCTCCACATTCATGTCCGCGAGATGGGTCTGATCCGCATTCCTCACCAGCGTCATGCTGGTGTGCAGCGCGTCCCACATCAGCCCGCCGAAAAAGGCCAGTCCCAGCATGCCGGGGAGCGGCAGCGCCAGCGCGCCGTAGAACATAATCATCGGCATCAGCAGCACCCGCACCCCATACGGCGGCAGCGGCGCAATGAAGTGTTCGCCGATGAGGGCGGCAAACATCGTGCAAAGGAGGACGGCGAAAAACCTCATTGGCGTCCGGCCCTCATTTGGTTTTCCCGACAACGACAAAGACGTCCTCGAGTTTCGTGAAATCCACGGCGGAAATGATGCTGGCCTGCCCGTCCAGTTCGAGCGCCTTGAACTCCTTCACCTGGCCGATCAGCACGCCGGGAGGGAAGACTCCGCCGGTCCCGGAAGTCAGCACGTTCTGCCCCGGTTTGAGGCCCGTCTGCTTGGAAAGAAAATTCAGTTCGATCGTCGGCACCGCCGCATTGGAGGCGCGCTTGCCTTTCAAAATCCCCTGCTCCCGCGTGCCCTCGACATTCGCCGCGACCTTGCAGGTTTCATCCGCAATGAGCACCACGGTGGCGGTGTGGTCGTCCACGACGGTGGTCTTGCCCACGAGGCCGGCCTCGGTCAGCACCGGCTGGTCGCCGTTCTTGTCCAGCCCATCCTCAAAGCCGCGGTCGATGACGATTTTGTTGTACCAAGTCGAGGCGTCGCGCGCGATGATCCGCGCCGGCTTCAGGGTAAAGATGGCGCGCTCCCGGTATTGCAGCGCCTTGCGGAGCTGCTGGTTGTCCGCCTCGTAGCCGCGGAGGGTCTGGTTCGTGGTGCTCAGATCCTTGTTCGCCACCTTGAGCTGCGCGTTTTCCTCCTCGAGTTCATCCAGCTTTTTCAAGCCGTCGCGAAACTCGCGGTACTTCTTTTCCATGGACGACCCCGTTTTCAAAAACGGCGAGATCATCCCGAGAAAGCCGGACTGCACCCGGCGCATCTTTTGCGGCCCGAGCGTCAGCACCAGCATCGTGAGAATCACAAAAGTCGCGACCGAGGGAATGACGATGCGGCGGTTCATGCGGAGAAATTCCACTTCCACAGCAGGCGTTGGGATGAGGCAGTCATGCCTGCGATAGCCTAGTTCCGGCGGGTGTCGGTCGTGGACACCTGACGCAGGAATTTGATCTCGCTGAGCGCGCGACCCGTGCCTTCGGCCACGGCGCTGAGCGGATCCTCGGCCACGTGGACCGGGAGACCTGTTTCTTCGGTGAGCAGACGATCGAGACCGCGCAAGAGCGCGCCGCCGCCCGCGAGCACCAGCCCACGGTCAACAAGATCGGCGGAAAGTTCGGGCGGGCAGCGCTCGAGGGTCACGCGCACCGAATCGACGATCGTCGAAATCGGTTCGAGCAACGCCTCGCGCACTTCCTGCGAGGTGATGGTTAAAGTCTTCGGCAGTCCGGCCACGAGGTCGCGTCCCTTCACCTCCATGGTCGTCTCCTTTTCGAGCGGATACGCGCTGCCGATCTTGATCTTGATGTCCTCCGCGGTGCGCTCGCCGATCATCAGGTTATACGCGCGCTTCATGTACTGGATGATCGCCTCGTCCAGTTCATCCCCCGCCACGCGCACGCTCCGGCAGAAGACGATGCCCGAGAGCGAAATCAGCGCGACCTCGGTGGTCCCGCCGCCGATGTCGATGATCATATTGCCCGCCGCGTCCTGCACCGGCAGGCCGCAGCCGATCGCCGCCGCCATCGGCTCCTCGATCAGATGCACCTCCCGCGCCCCGGCCCGCAGCGCGCTTTCTTTCACCGCGCGCTTTTCCACCTCCGTGATGCCGCTCGGCACCGCGATGACCACCCGCGGACGTGGCTTAAAAAACGAGCGCCGCGGATGCACCTTGTGGATGAAGTGCCGCAGCATCGCCTCGGTGATCTCGAAGTCCGCGATGACCCCGTCCTTCAGCGGGCGGATCGCCACGATATTGCCGGGGGTGCGCCCGAGCATCCGCTTCGCCTCATCGCCCACGGCCAGCACATGGTTCGTGCCGGCGCGCACCGCCACCACCGAGGGCTCGCGCAGGACGATGCCGTGATCTTTTACATAAACGAGGGTGTTCGCCGTGCCGAGATCGATGCCGATATCGTTCGAGAACATCCCGAAAATTCCATTAAACATTCAAAGTGAACCTCTTCTTAAATCGTAAATTGTGACTTGCGGGTGAACGCCTTTGACGGAGCGCGGACGCAGAGGAGACATCGTTTCTCTCCTCTTAAAAATTCGCCGCAGCGTGATCAAAAAGCGGCTGAAACTAGGGGCGCATCACCGCCACCGTCAAAATAAATCGCGCGCTTTTGCGAAAGGATGGTCACGCCGCTCGGCGGGCCCGCAGCGCGAACTCGATGAGCACTCCGATCGCGATCCCCGCAGCGTAGCAAACGAGGTCGCTCCAGAGAAATCCCTGCCCGAGCACCAGCCGGCCGAAAAGCGTGGAGCGCAGCGCATCCAGCCACGGGGCGTGCAGGATTTGGCTGAACTCGATCGCCGCCGAAAAGATGCCCGCGGCGATGGCGACGCGCGCCGTGGACATCGCCGGAAACAAAAAGCAGACGATCCAAAAAACCAGCAGCGCCCACAGCGTATCGCCCCCGTACTCGGCGACAAAGTTCGGCCGCGGCATCCAGCGGGAGCGCGTGAACAGGCCCGGACCGATCACCAAAATCGCGGCGCAGGCGTAGGGCAGTCGGGATCGTCGGAGAAAAGCCATGTCCGTGGTGCGCTGTCCGTAAGCCAATGCCGCCCGTCACTGCACGCCAAAATTTTTCGCGTGTCTCACCCCGATTTCGAGGCATCGTTCCCCACCTTCCACTATGGACAAACGTCGCCTCCTCATCCGCCTCCTCCCCGTCGGCATCGCCGGGTTGGTCATCGTGTTCCAGTTTTTCTCCGCCGAGAAAATGACCAATGAAGCCGGGCGCACCGCCCGCCACGCCCTCAACCCGCAGCAGGAGGAAACCCTCGGCCTCCGCAGCTACCAGCAGGTCTTGCAGGAATCCGTCGTGCTGAACGACGGCCCGGAATACGAACTCGTCGTCCGCGTCGCCCAGCGTCTCGCCGCCGCGACCGGCCCCGCGGCCACCAGTTTCCACTGGCACGTCTCCCTCGTCCGCAGCGAGCAGGTGAACGCCTTCTGCCTGCCCGGCGGAAAAATCGTCGTCTATACCGGCATCCTCCCCGTCGCCCAAACCGAGGCCGGCCTCGCCGCCGTCATGGGGCACGAGATGGCCCACGCCACGCTCCGCCACGGCTCCGAGCGGCTCTTTCAGGAAAAGGCCACGCAGACGCTGCTGACCGGCCTCCAGACCTCCGTCGGCGACCTCAGCTACGAACAGCAGCGCGCCGTCATGGGTGCCATCGGGGCCGGTGCGCGCTACGGCGTGCTGCTCCCGTTCAGCCGCGATCACGAGAGCGAAGCCGACAAGATCGGCCTCTTCTACATGGCCCGCGCCGGCTACGACCCCGCCGAGGCCGTGACCTTCTGGCAGCGTATGAGCCAGGTCGGCGGCAGCGGCGGCCAGCCCCCCGAATTCATGTCCACCCACCCATCCGACAGCACCCGCATTGCCCAGCTCCAGCAGCTCCTCCCCCAGGCCCAAGCCGAGTACCAGCGCGCCCTCCAGCACTGAGCGGCGGACGGGCAACTGGAGAGCGCCCCAAAAAAACCGCGCTTTCCGCAGCTCCCATGAGCGCGGTGCCGGCGTTGGCCGTGGCATTCAGGATGATGCCTCCGGCCTCGGGGTGCCGCGATTTTTTACGCCCCGGTGAGCACGAAATCGGCGATCCGGAGGGCGGCGTCCGGCTTGGCGAGGCGGGCGATCTGGCGCTGCCACTGGTGCCAGCCGGCGGCGGCGTGGGCAAAGAGCGCCTCGATCTGCGTGGCCAGCGCCTCGGCAGTCGGGCACAGGGCGCCGCAGCCATTTTCAAAAAGGAGCCGCGCGTTGCCCTCCTCCTGCCCCGGCACGACATGGGTGATGAGCATGGGCGTGCCGGCGGCGATGCTCTCCTGGACGGTGGCGCCGCCGGCTTTGCCGATGAGCAGGTGGTGAGTCATCAGGAGTTCGGGCATGTGCGGGGTCCAGCCGTGGAGCTCCAGCGGGCGGCCGGCGGCGGTGGCGAGGAGCCGGGCGCGGAGGGCTTCGTCGCGCCCGTAGGCCACGGTGAGGTGGAGGCCGGGGATGGCGAGGAGGCGGGCGACGATGCCGGGGGCCTGGGCGTGGCCGGCATTGACCATGTAAAGGATGCGCGGCGGCGGCGGCGCGGGGCGCTCCGGGCGGTCGCGGGCGAAACGCGGCGGCACGGGGAAGCCGAGGACGCGGAGCTTTTCCCGCGGCACGCCGGCGCGGAGCATGACGGCGGCGCTGGCGTCGTTCGGGAGGAGGAAGGTGTCGCTCGGGGCGCGGTGCCAGACGGAATTGATGGTGATGGAGTCGGTGACGACGGTGTGAAAGGCGAAGGGGCGCGCGGCGGGGTCGGGGTAGAGCTGGCGGATGAGGTAGGCGTAAAGCGGATAGACGGAGACCACGGCGGCGGGCCGCTGCGCGGCGAGCAGAGCGGCGAGAGCGCGGCGCATTTTGCCAAAAAACGGCAGCGCGAGCGGGATGAGCGGCAGACGGTCGATCAAGCCGTAAAGCGTCGCCCAGACACGCGGGGCGCGGTTGATGAGGGCGAGGTAGTCGCGCCGCGAACGCTCGTAGAAAGCTCCGCCGGTGAGGGCGAAAAGGTCGATGATCTCGGCGTCGGCCCCGCGCTCGGTGAGGGCGGTGTGGAGGCCGCGCGCGGCGGCGTTGTGACCCTCGCCATAGCCGGCGGTGAGGAGCAGGACTTTCGACATGCGCGGGAGTGGAGGGTGGGGTGCCGGGCTTGGCAAGTGACAATCGCGCGGCACCCCGGCGGGGCTTTCACCGAAAGTGCCCTCGACACTTCGGAAGGGCCGCTCTACTTTGCGCCGCAGCTCACTCCCACCATGAAAAAATCCGCGTTCACCCTCATCGAACTCCTCGTCGTCATCAGTATCATCGCCATCCTCGCGGGCATCGCCCTGCCGGTTTACAGCAAGGTGATGGAGCGGGCCAAGGCCACCACGGATGCCAACAATTTGAAGCAGTTCGGCCTCGGCATCGCCTCCTACCTGACGGACAACGAGGATCAGATTTTTTCAACCGCGGCGACGACCGGCGGCGAATTCTGGCCCGCACTCCTGCAGGCGAAGTACGTGACGAACTGGAAGAATTTCCAGTCGCCTTTCGATAAGCGTTCGCCTGGGAATCAGGCCACCGCGGCCACTATCCCCGTGAGCTACGGCGTGAATGTGAACGTGCTCACCCAAGCCGCCAAACCCGGTTGGGACGGCAATTGGTCGAGGCTGGCGTCGCCTTCCCAGCTCATCCTGATGGCACCGGTGATGGATCCGGCGGTCTTGTCCGTGCCGACCTTCACGGGCTTGGGCAATGTGGCGGTGGTCCTCCCAGAGCCCACCGCCGGGGGCAAGCTCGGCACGCACAACGGTCGTGCGCTCATCAACGCGCTCTACGCCGATTCGCATGTCGCCCCGATCCGCTATACGCCGGACACGGACACCGAGGCTTTCACAAACAAGACCGCCGAAACGGGCCTGAAGCGCTGGAAGCCGCTGGGGCAGTAAGTCCGCATCCCGGCGAAGCCGGCTGCCGGCCAGCAGCCTGTTGGAGAACTCTTCCTGGTGGCCATGCGATAGCCGCGCCGCAGGCCCATCTTTCAGTGTGGCGCTGGCGCGCGTGGCGGGCATGGCGCGCGGAGCGACGCCATCCACCCAAGCTCCGTGAGTGACCGTCCGCCGCGCTCCCGGCACCCACCCCGTGCTACTCCCCCACCCCGTCCGCCGCCGGTTGCTTCATCGCCGGGTCGTGGCGGATGTCGCGACCTCGGTTCAGGTAGAAGACCTCCTCGGCGATGTTCGTGGCGTGGTCGGCCACGCGCTCGATGGCGGCAGAGATGGTCATGAGCTTGAGGGCGCGGGCGATCGTCTTCGGATCCTTGATCATGTAGCTGGTCAGCTCGCGGGCGAGTTGCTTGTTAATGGCATCGACTGACTTGTCGCGCCCGATGATCTCGACGGCGAGTTCGTTGTTCGCATCGACGAAGGCGGTGATGCTGTCGCGCAACATTTCCTGCGCGATGTCGGCCATGAGCGGGATGTCGATGAGCGGCTTGAGCAGCGGCTCGGTGTTCAGTTCGCGGGCGCGCCGGGCGATCTTCGTGGCCTGGTCGGCGATGCGCTCGAGGTTGCTGGAAATCTTGGACGCCGTGAGCATGAGGCGGCAGTCGCGGGCGATGGGTCCGTG
>JAYWEB010000422.1:0-2910 GCA_043779575.1 Chthoniobacter sp.
TCCTCGACAAAGCTGACGACGCGCATCCGCAGAGGCACGTCCTCGCAGTAGATGGTGAATTGTTTGGAAGCGCTGTCGCTGCGCTCCCGGGGATCGAGCGCGTCCGCGGGGGGCAGTGCCGCGAGCAGCAGCAGCAGCACCAGCACGGCCAGCGCCCGCGGGCTCATGGGGCCGCGCCGCCTTTGGTCACGAGGGAGATCGTGCCCTTCTGCACCACGATGGTCTGCATGGCCGCCATCTGCTTCTTTTGACTGGCGAGGGAGGTCCAGAGTTTTTGGAAAAAGAAGTCGAGATATTGCATGGCAGCGGGGTGGACGACGAGGCGCCCGAAATTGCCGCCGATGAGGGTGGCCGTCAATTTTTTGTCCCTAGTCTCGATGAGGTAGCTCACGCCGGAGTAAATCGGCAGGCCGAAGAGATCCTGTTGGGAACCGAAATGGACCGTGCCGGGCTGGAAGTTCACGAAGAGCCGCTTGAATTCCACGAGGTCGCCACCTTGGGCTTTCTTGAGGATTTGCTGGAGGTGGCTGTTGACCTCGGCTTCGGTGAAGTCCACGCGGCGCGGCTGGGGAGAGTCCATCGCGTCCGCCAGATCGCCACCGACCGAGCGCTCGATCAGCTCCTTTTTCATCTCCGGCACACCGTCGGGCTTTTGCACGATGAGCAGGATCACCGCGGCGATGGCGGCGTAGAACAGCACATTGGCGGCGGTCCTGATCTCGCGCAGCGCGCCGCCCGAGGTCGGATTCGTCATCTTGGTGATCCGCTTCCGGGCTTTCTCCGGCGACTCCTGGGCCGAGGATTTCGGGTCCTCTTTGGGCAAAAGCGAGCGGTCGAGCTTCTTGCCGCAGGAGTGGCAATAGACGCGCTCCGCTTCGTTTTCGTGACCGCAGTGTTCGCAGGCCAGGTTGACGGGCTTGGTGGATTCGGGGTTCTTGGCCATGGCTGTTCTATTCGGTTTTCTTTTTGGTGCTGGGTTTGGGCTTTTCCGCGGCCGGTTTCGACTCCGTCTTCTTGGTCTCGCCGCCCTTCGCTTCAACGCCCTTCGTTTCACCGCCGCCGGAGTCGCTCTTCGCCGCCGCTTGGTAACCGGCGCTGCGGTAGTCGGTGATGTAAAAGCCCGATCCCTTGAAAATCAGCCCGGCGCCGGTGCCGAGCAGGCGTTTCACTTTGCCCTTGCCCCACGTCTTCTGCCGGCACTGTTCCTTCGGGCAGGTGGTCAGCGTGGCGTCCTTCATCGACTGGTAAAGCTCGAAGGTTTTTTTGCATTTCTCGCACTGGTAATCGTAGGTCGGCATCGGGCGTGGGCGGTCCCTCTCGGGAAAAGTGAGGGTGTGAGATAGCAGGGTGGGTGCCGGGCTGGCAATCCAATGTTCCCGCCCTTGACGCTCCCCGGCGTCCCGATACTCTCCCACTCCTCAAAAAACCCGTCCCGATGCTTCGCTCTCTCGGCCTCCTCGTCCTCACCGCTCTCCTCGTCTTCGGTTGCGCGCGCGACCCGCGCTTTAACCCCGAGACCCGCTACCTCAATGGCTACCGCACCAGCCACGAGCGCGGCCCCCGGCCTCCCGCGGACAGCGTCTCCTACTGGGACGGCGATCACGTGCCCGGCTCACCCTCCATCCGCATCAGCCTGAGCGAGCAGTGCGCCTATTTCTATAAAGGCGGGGAACTCGTGGGCATCTCGGCCATTTCCACCGGACGAGAAGGCTTCGGGACCAATCCGGGCAGCTTCAAGATCATCCAGAAAGACCAGGCCCACGTGTCCTCCCGCTTCGGCGACTACGTGGATCGCGACGGGCGGATCATCAAAAAAGAAATCGATCGGGAAAAAGATCCCATGCCTCCCGGCGCGATCTATGACGGCGCGAAGATGCCCTTTTTTATGCGGATCGTCGGCGGCACCGGCATGCACGAGGGCTTCCTCCCCGGCTACCCCGCCTCGCACGGCTGCATCCGCATGCCCGGCTACATGGCGGAGATCTTTTTTAACAACGTCGCCGTCGGCACGCCGGTCGCCGTCACGCACTGACGCGCCGGGCTTTTTCAGCTCACCGCGACGAGGAGGATGCCGGCGCTGATGAGGGCGACGCCGGCCCAGAGGCGGGGCGTGATTTTCTCCCGGAAGAAGAGGCCGGCGGCTCCGAGGAGGAGGATGCGGGTGATGGCTTCGAAGGGGTAGAGCTGGCTGAGCGCGCCTTGCGGGAGGAGGCCCATCCAGAGGAAAAAGCTGGCGGCCATGACGGCTACGCCGGCGGCGAGTGCGAGCCAGGCGCGGGCGCGGGCGCGGTCCCAGAGGCCGCCCATGGCGTGCTTGAAGAAGAGCTGCCCGGCGAGGTTGCAGATCTCGCAGACGGACACGATGGCGAGCATCGCGGGCGTCACAGTTTTTCCTCCACGGCGGCGGCGGCTTGCGCGCTCAGGATCACGCCCGCGACGACGAGCGCGATGCCCAGCCAGCGCAGCGGCGGGATGCTTTCGCCGAGCCACGCCCAGCAGCCGAGCGGGATGAGCACGTGGGTGGCTCCGCTGAGATTGTAGGCGATGCTGAGCGGCACGGTGCGCAGCGCGCCGAGCCACGCGATGAGGCTGGCGATCTCGGCGGCGATGCCGGCCCAGACCCACGGCGAGCGGAGCGCGGCGAAGTTGAAGACGTCATCTGCGGCGGCTCCGGCCCCGCGTTTCAGCAGGAGCTGCGAGGCGGCGAAAAGGACGATGCTGGCGATGAGCTGGACGGTGGAGGTGGAGAGCGGTCGGCGGGGCATGGGCGGGTTTTGGACGGTGTAGCAGTATTCAAATGGCGTGTCATCCTGCGCGGAGTTCCGTGCGGGCGAAGGCGGGACGGGACGGAGTCGAAGGACCCCGTGGAATGACGGGCGACGTCGCTGCTGACTCCACGGGGTCCTTCGA
>JAYWEB010000423.1:0-7183 GCA_043779575.1 Chthoniobacter sp.
CGCGCGGCCCGGTCCGGCGCATCGACCAGGGCTATCGCATCACGGCCGTGGAGCGGCAGAGCGCCCCGCCGCACGCGCTGCTCGTGAAGTATCCCGACGGCTGGAAGACCACCGTGACCGGCCCGCACATCCTGCGCTGGCGGTGCGGCCAGCCGCATTGGCTCTACGAAAGCGAGCAGGAGTAGTCGTTCGGCCCGCTTAGTTGCGCTGTCCGCTGATCGGCGTGTAGCCGTGTTTCTCGGCTTCGCCGGTGCCAAAATCGTAGCCGATGACCAGATAGCCGATCTGCCGTTCGGAGTCGCGGTTGGTGCCAAAGAGGCAGCTCAGATCCACGTGCAGGTTTTTCGTGACGCGCCATTGGATGCTCGGCCCGACGGCGAAGATATCCACGGCGTCGCCGCGCGCCCCTTTCACCGAGTCGCGATCGTAAAAAGTTTCCACGCCGACGCTCAGCTTTTCGTCGATCAGCGTGTAGCTCAGGCCGCCGGTGATTTGGAATTCCTGTTCGCGTTCGCCCCCGGTCTCGGCTTCCCAGACAAAGTTCACGCCCCAGTGCCAGCGCGGCGCGAGTTGGTCGCCGAGCAGCAGCTTGAATTCATACACGTCCGGCCCCCAGTGCGGGTCGGCGAATTTGTATTCCGCGTAGAGTGTCGGGTTGCCCCAGATTTTGCCCCATTCCGCGAGCGCCCAGCGCACCTCGACATTGAAGCTCTGGTAGTGAAAGCGGCCCTGTTCGTTGCCCTCGATGTCGTTGTAAAGATCGAGCTGCAACCGGCCCGGGAGGCCGATCTCGACTTCCTCGAGCAGGCGGTGGGCGATGGTGCCGTCGCGCTTGTGCTTCAGCCGCCACCACGATTCGATGCCCACTTCCCCCGGGGCTTTTTGAATATAGACGCGCGTGCCGGGAAAGCGGCGCGCGCCGGTCCAATCTGGACGCCCGGTGGCGTCCGCCGGGCGGTCCTCAGCGAGCCCGAGCGAGGTGGAGGCGGAGGTCACGGTGGGCAGGCGCGTGATCGCCGGGTCCGCCGCCGAGGCGGTGGTGAAAGCGGCGAGCGCGAGCGCGAGGATGGGGAATCTGGAAGGGATCATGCAAATGTTGGTTGGGGTTTTGTCTAAACGGACGCGCGCCCCTCTGGCAACCGATATGCCGATACACCCGCCGCTTTTTTCTTCGCTCCCGCAACCGCTCGTCCACCACCCTTGAACCCTCCGCTCATCAGCCTTCCCAAGCCGCGGAGATTTTTCCACCGAGGCCGCGCCGCCGGCCTTCCCGCGCTCGCCGCTGGCCGGGGACGCCGCGCTGCTCGCGGGCTTGGAAATCGTGGAACGCCACGCGCACTCGCGGTGGCTGCCGGGTTCGATGGCGGAGGCGGGGCGCGACGCCACGGTTTTCTGGAACTACGTCGATCTGCGGTTCCGCCCGCCGGCGGACCTGCAGCTCGCGGTGCGGCTGACCGGGTACGCCCTCATCGTGCGCCTGCGCGGATGACGAGCGTTTGGGTTTACAACACGCTCTTGCCGCTGGCGTTTTCCCGCAGCACGCCAGCTTCCAGCCATGCGTAGTCGCCGGCGAGGACGCGCTGGGCGAGGCGGTAGCCGGGGCGGTCGGCGTGGTGGTGGAGCGAGTGGAAAAGGCGGGCGATTTTCAGCCGCGTGAGGCGGGCGAAGTAGTCGGCTATCTCGATGGCCTCGGGCGTGCCGAGCGCGTGCGCGCGGCTGCACGCGGCGGTGAGGGCGAAAAGCTCGGTGCCGAGATCGACGAAGCGGCCAAGCAGGACTTGCTCGCGCTCCAGCTTCGGGCCGAAGCGGGCCATCGCGTGGAAGAGCGCGCGGGCGAGTTTGTGCGTCGCGCCCGCAGTCCAGCGGAGATGGCGCGCGAGCCGCGAATCCCAATCTGAAATCTGCAATCTGAAATCTGAAATCCCCCCCAGCCACTGCCGCGGATACCACCCCGCATAAAACGCCGTCGCCTTCGCCGCCGCCTGCGCCCGCGCCTTCATTGGAAGCTGCGTGTTCAGCATCGGCGCGCCGATTTTCAAATGCGTGTCGAGCGCCTCGCGGGCGATGAAGAGGCGCATGATCTCGCTGGAGCCCTCGAAGATCGTATTGATCCGCGAGTCGCGGAGCAGGCGCTCAATGGGCACCGGCGTGTCGCCGCGCGCGGCGAGGGACTGCGCGGTTTCGTAGCCGCGGCCGCCGCGGATTTGCATGGCTTCATTCACGTGCTCCCATGTGCGCTCGGTGCCCCAGAGTTTGCACATCGCCGCTTCGAGGCGCACGTCGGCGTGCTTGTCGCGGTCCACTAGGCTCGCGGCGTAAAAGGTCATCGCCTCCATCGCAAAAGTCTCCGCCGCGATGCGCGCGATTTTGTCCGCGATGGCGGCGTGCTGGCCGATGGCCGCGCCCCACTGCACGCGCTCGGCGGCCCAGGTGCGGGAGATTTCGAGGCAGCGTTTCGAGAGGCCCACGCACGCGGCGGGGAGCGTGAGGCGGCCGGTGTTCAGCGTGGTCAGCGCCACGCGCAGGCCCTTGCCCTCGGCGAGCAGGATGTTCTCGCGCGGCACCTTCACGTCGGTGAAACGGATGACGCCATTGTAGAGCGCGCGCAGGCCCATGAAGTGGCAGCGCCGCACGACCTCCACGCCCGGCGTGTCCATGTCCACGACGAACGCCGTGATCTGATTGCGCCCGTTCTTCGCCGGCGTGCGCGCCATGACCACGATGGCGCCGGCCTTCACGCCGTTCGTACACCACAGCTTTTCGCCGTTGATGACGAAGTGCGCGCCGTCGTCCACCGGCTCCGCGTGCGTCTCCATTTTTCCCGGATCGCTGCCGACTTTCATCTCCGTCAGCGCAAACGCGGACACCTCGCCCGCGGCCACGCGCGGCAGCCAGCGGCGCTTCTGCTCCTCGTTGCCGAAAAGGATCAGCGGCTGCGGCACGCCGATGGATTGGTGCGCGGAAAGCAGCGCCGTGAGATTGCCGCAATAACTGCCGAGGAGTACCGCTGCGCGACAGTAGTTCGTCTGCGAAAGTCCGAGCCCGCCATACTCGACGGGGATCTTGATGCCGAACGCGCCGAGCTTCGCGAGGCCGTCGAAAACGGACTGCGGAATCTCGCCGGTGCGGTCGATCTCATCGGGATCGACGTGCTCTTGCAAAAAAGATTCGAGGCGCGTGAGGAAAGCGTCGCCCTGGTCGCGATCCTCGCTGCGCTGCTGCGGAAACGGGTGGAGCGCATCGACCTCGAAGCGGCCCATGAAGAGCCCGCTGACAAAGCCCTCGCGCGTCTCGGCGCGCGCGGCCTCGGTGAGTTCCAGCGCCGCGCGCTGCTCGGGCGACATCTTCGACGTGTCGATGACGCTGGCCTGTTCGTCGGTGGGGATGAGTTCAGTTTTCATAGCGTGTGAAAGATCGCTCCTCGCGCGTGGCGCGGACGCCCTCGTCCGCGTCTGTCCGCCGGGCGCCCCGCCTGGCGAAGGCCGCGGATGGGGCGTCCGCTGCACATCCGCGGACGAGGGCGTTCGCGCCACGCGGTTCAGTTTTCATAAAAACACTTCCCGGTTTTCGCCATGTCGCGCAGCCGTGCGCACGGCGCGTAATGCGGCCCGGCCACATCGGCCAGCCGCGTGAGTTCCTCGAGGATCTTCGCCGTCCCCTCGCTGTCCGCATACCGCAGCGGCCCGCCGCGGAACGGCGCGAAGCCGGTGCCCATGACCATCGCAAAATCCACGTCGCCCGGCGTCTCGACGATGCCTTCCTCCAGGCAGCGCGCGGCTTCGTTCACCATGAGCAGCACCATGCGTTTTTCGAGTTCTTCCACCGCCGGCGAGCGCGGCAGGCGCGGCGGGCGCAGCTTGGCCGCGGCCTTGTTCGGCTTGGCGCCGCCGGATTTGCCGTAGCGGTAGAAACCCTGGCCCGCCTTGCGTCCGAGCAGGCCGGTGGTGAGCAGCGCGGGCAGCACATCGGGGACGTGGAGGCGGTGGGGAAACGCGGCGGCGAGCGTGGCGGCGACGTCGAGCGCGATGTCCGCGCCGACTTCGTCGATCAGCCGGAGCGGGCCCATCGGCATGCCGAAGTCCAGCATCGCGGCGTCGATGTCCTTGATGCTCGCGCCGTTCCAAAAAAGCGCGCCCGCCTCGATCAGGTAGGGGATGAGAATGCGGTTCACGAGGAAGCCGGGGCTGTCCTTCACGAGCACCGGCAGCTTGCCGATTTGCTGCGCGAACCGCAGCGCGCGCCGGGCGATTTCCGGCGCGGTGTCGCGACCGACGACCACCTCGACGAGCTGCATTTTGTGGACGGGATTGAAGAAGTGCAGGCCGACGACGCGGCGCGGGTGCCTGGTCGCGGCGGCGAGTTCGGTGATGGAAAGCGCGGACGTGTTCGCGGCGAGGATGGCGTCGTCGCCCACGAGTTCGTCGAGCCGGCGGAAGATGGTTTTCTTCACGTCCATTTTTTCCACCGCCGCCTCGATCACGATGTCCACGTTCCGCAGCGGGACTTCGGTCGGCGCGGGGGAAACGCGGTCGCGTCCGGCGCGGGCTTCGCGCTCGGTGAAGCTGCGGTGGCGCACCCCGCTGGCGTAGAGCCCGGCGATGCTGCCCATGCCGGCGGCGACGCGCGCGGCATCGACATCGCGCAGGATCACGCGCCCGCCGCGCGAGCTGATCCACTGCGCGATGCCCGCGCCCATCACGCCCGCGCCGATGACGGCGGTGCGCGGGACGCTTTTCCCTGCGCTCTTCTTCCCGCTGTCATCCTGAGCGGAGTGTAACGCAGTCGAAGGACCCCGGCAGTCCTTTGGCGGTGCGGCTGGGGACTCGGCGGGCTCCTTCGACTGCGCTTCGGTCGCTGAACTCCCTGCGCTGCGCTCAGGATGACCCGGTTGCGGGACGCTGGCGGCAGCGGGAGCGGTGATCTTTTTCGCACGCTCCTGGAGGAAGAAAATGCGGAGGAGATTCTTCGTGGAGTCGAGCGTGATGAGTTCGGCGATGGCTTCGCGCTCGCGTTTGAGGGAATCGGCTTCGTCGGACGCGGAGGAGCCGCGGAGCACGACTTCGAGCGCTTTTTGCACGGCGGGATAATGGCCGTGCGTTTTGGTCATGACGGCGTAGCGGGCCTGCGGCGCGATGAAGGCATCGACGACCGCGTTCACGGCCGGGGAGTGCGCGATGGTGCGCGGATGGCGGCCACGTTTCAGCCAAGCGCGGGCGGCGGTGACGAGGTGCTCGCGCGGTGCGAGTTCATCCACGAGGCCGAGCTTGAGCGCCTCGCGGGCGGACGGCGTCTTTCCGCCGAGGATGATGTCGAGCGCCGCGGGGACGCTGAGCAGTCGCGGGAGGCGGGTGCTGCCGCCCCACGCGGGGATGAGGCCGAGCTTCGTCTCGGGCAGGCCGAGCTTGGTGCTCGGGTCGGGCGAGGCCACGCGCCAGTCGCACGCGAGGCAGACCTCGTAGCCGCCGCCGACCGCTGCGCCATGCACGGCGGCGACGCTGGGGAAGGGGAGCGCGGCGATTTTGTTGAAGACGGTTTGGCCGAGCGCGATGAAGGCGGTCATCTGCTCGGCGCTCATGCTCTGCACGGCGCGGAGGTCGGCGCCGGCGACAAAGATGGCGGCCTTCGCGCTGGTGAGAATGAGGCCGGTGGCCTGCGTTTCGGGTTTGGCGAGGCGGTCGAGTTCGGCGTCGAGTTCCGCGAGGGTCGCGGCGTCGAAGACGTTGGCCGAGGAATCGGGCCGGTCGAAGGTGAGGACGCAGGTGCCGTCGGGGAGGGTTGCGGTGCGGAGGTTTGGCATGGCTTAAATCCTTTCCAACCAGATCGCGCCGCCCTGGCCGCCGCCGACGCAGAGCGAGACGAGGGCGCGTTTGGCTTTGCGGCGCGCGAGTTCTTTGAGGCTGGTGAGAATGAGGCGCGCGCCGGTCGCGCCGACGGGATGGCCGAGGGCGATGGAGCCGCCGTTGACGTTCAGCTTTTCCGCCGGGACGGGCGTGCGGGCGAGGACGGCGAGGACTTGCGCGGCAAAGGCTTCGTTGATTTCCACGAGATCGGCGTCCTCCACTTTCAGGCCGGTGAGCTGGTTCGCTTTCGCGATGGCGGAAACCGGCCCGAGGCCCATGCGCGCAGGATCGCAGCCGGTGTAGGCGTAGCCGGTGAGTGCGCCGAGCGGGGTGAAGCCGAGTTCCTTGGCGCGCGCCTCGGTCATCACGAGGAGCGCCACCGCGCCGTCGGTGATCTGCGAGGAATTGCCCGCGGTGACGCTGCCGTATTTCTCGAAGATCGGCCGCAGCCCGCCGAGCACGGCCATGGACTGATCGGTGCGCGGGCCGTTGTCTTTGGCGATGGCGTGGCCGTTGAGAAAGACGGGGCAGATTTCCTCCGCGAGCCGCGCCTCGGCGGCGAGCGCGCGCTGGTGCGAAGCCAGCGCGAAGGTGTCCTGCTGCTCGCGGGTGATCGCGCCTTCGCGGGCCAGAAGTTCGGCGGTCTCGCCCATGTTCAGGCCGCTGACCGGATCGGTGAGGCCCATTTTCAAACCGAGGCGCGGCTCAAAATCCGCGGGGCGGAAATCGGCGAGCGCCGCGACTTTCGCCACCGCCGACTTCGACTTGGCGAGCGCGGCGAAATGGCGCGCGGCGCTTTCCTGAAAGAGCATCGGGACGTTCGACATGCTCTCGGTGCCGCCGACGATGAAGACCGATCCCCGGCCCGCCGCCATGCGCTCGGCGGCGGTGGTGAGCGCTTCAAAACCGGAGGCGCAATTGCGATGCACGGTCATCGCGGGGACGGACTCGGGGAGGCCGGCGCGGAGGGCGATGACGCGGGCGATATTCGCGGCGTCCATGGGCTGGCCGACGCAGCCGAAGATGAGTTCGTCGATGAATTTCACATCGAGGCCGGTGCGGGTGAGGAGGGCATCCACGGCGATGCGGCCGAGGGAGTCGGCGGTGAGTGTGGCGAGGTCGGTGCCGGCTTTGCAAAACGGCGTGCGGATGCCGTCGATGATGACGAGACGGTTAGACATGGGTGGGTGGGGTTTTTGAAAACGCAGAGGCGCAGAGGCGCAGAGGTCGCGGAGGGGAGGACGAAATTACGGAATTTTTCCAAATTACGGAATGGGCTGCGCCGTTCCACAATTCCGTCATTTGGCAGAATTCCGTAATTCCGTTTTTCATGCGGTGGCGGG
>JAYWEB010000424.1:0-7152 GCA_043779575.1 Chthoniobacter sp.
GCACCGACGTGTGCGTGATCAATGGCGTCGCTTACGGGCGCGGCTTTGGCGTGTGCGCCGCCGGGCAGCCGCCGCTGCATTGCGCGGACGCCGCCGCGCTCTGCGCGTGGGCCGTGCAGTGGATGGCCGACCGCGTTTCCCTCCCGACCTGAGCATGCCGACCCTGGCGCGTTTTCTTCCTGATTGACGCGCAGATGCCCGCTCCGCAATTTCTCCCGCCATGCCCAAACTCCTCGTTTCACTCTCCGACGGCTCCACGGCCGTGCATGAACTTGCGGAAGCCTCGATCAGCGTGGGGCGGCTCGCGGACAATGCGCTGCAAATCGAGGACGCCTCGGTTTCCAGCCAGCACGCGGAACTCACGCTCACGGAGCGCGGCGATTATCTCCTGACCGATCTCGGCTCGACCAATGGCACGCAGCTCAACGGGCGCGAGCTGGCCGAGGGCACGGCGCATCCGCTCTCGGGCGGCGATCGCATCCGCTTTGGCAATATCGAAACCGCTTACGCATCCGAGAATCCCGCCGATGCGCGGGCGATGCCGGAGCCCGAGGAAGTCGCCGCGGTGGTGGCGTCGTCGAGTGTGCGGCCGGCGGATTTCACAAACGCGTCGCCGTTTCAGAAAAAGGGGGTGAAGAAGGACCCCATCGGGATGGCGATCATCGGTTTTTCGGTGCTGGCGATGCTCGTCTTCGCGGCGGCGGCGGTGATGATCACCGGGATGAAATCGCCGCTGCCTTGATCGGGCGATAGCGCGATTTCGCGATTGGGCGATGGAATTGCCGACGCTCATTTGTGCGCGCTGCGCCAGCGGGCCGCCGACCGCGGACGGGCACGCGGAGGTTTGGCGAAACGTGCCGGCGGTGGAGTTGCGCGAGACGGTTTCCGGCGCGGTGCCGGAGCAGGCGACGAGCGTGCGGGTGGCGTGGAGCGCGGAGGAATTGCGGGTGCTTTTCCACGCGGAAGACACCCACCCGTGGGCGACGCTGACGGAGCGCGATGCGCCGCTTTACGAGGAGGAGGTCGTCGAGGTGTTTCTCGATCCCGCCGGCGATCTGGAGAGTTATTTTGAAATCGAGGTGAACCCGCTGAACGCCGTGCTCGATCTCGCGCTGCGGCGCAACCGGAGCGGCTACGTGAAGGATTTCGCGTGGCGCTGCGAGGGCTTGCGCACGGCGGTGCGGAAGACGGCGGACGGCTGGAACGCGGAGCTGGCGATTCCCTTTCGCAGTCTCATGGCCGAGCCGCCGCGCGCGGGCGATTGCTGGCGCGTGAATTTTTCCCGCATCGACCGCCCACCCGGCGTGCCGCGCGAACTGACCGCGTGGTCGCCCGCGGGCCGCGCAAACTTCCACACGCCGGAACGCTTCGGCGTTCTGCAGTTCGCCGCATGAAATCTCCGCGGTTCCATTTGCGCTGGGCGATGGCCGTCGCCTGGCTGGTCATGTGCGGGGTCATCATCTACCTCGCCGACCGCGGCCTGCTGAAGCCGGTTTACGCCTTCATCGGCGTCCATCCGGGCAGCGACAAGGTCGGGCACTTCGTGCTCATCGGCGCCCTCGCGGGTCTGCTCAACCTCGCGCTCGGCCTGCGCGAGGTGCGCTGGCTCGGACGTGGCTGGCTGCTCGGCAGCGTGCTCATCGTGATCTTCTGCACACTCGAGGAAATCTCCCAGCTCTGGCTCCCCGCGCGCAGCTTCGATCTGCTCGATCTGGCCGGCGACTACGCCGGCATCCTCTTCTTCGGCTGGCTCGCGAAACGGATCGCGCGCTGGCGTGCTCGTTCGTGAACTTTTCGGCCCGCCCTCCGCGAGCGTGAAATAGGACATCAGCGCGCCATCCCTGCTGCCGGGGCGCTGCCTTTGTTTCGTTGTGCCGGGCGGAGGCCTCCGCTATTGCAGCCGAAGAATAAAATGGTTTCTCACCATCTTGGCGGCGTGCGCGGTTCTTGCGGCGGTGCTGCATGTCCGGCAGTCCCGTCGCGTGGTGACGGATGACCCCGCCTCCGCCAAAGACATTCTCCCACCACCGTCGGCCACTCCGTCTCCAGTGGCCGCACCTCTGCTCGAGAAAACGCCGGAGCCCCCGCAAGAGATCGCCCAACTGCCGCCGAGCACGCCCGCTCCCCAACTGAACCTGGCAGACACTGCGCAAAACCGCGCCCTTTGGCCGAAACAGGTTGTCCTCGTGCAGCCCGTCGTCTTTCCAGTAGTCATCAATCAGCGCCCGATGTGAACGGTGACCCTTGCGCCCGGTCGCTCGGTCGAGGTTCTGGCCGTCAGTCGGCAAGGTCTCACCCTGGCCTTTCAGGGTGGCAGTCGGCTCGTGCCGGCGGAGGCCACCAACGTCCTGGACCTGGCCCGCCGCCTCGCCCCACCGCCAGCTTCTTTCGAAGCGACCGCCTCCCGCATGGACGTGGCCGCGGTGCCGCCGCCGCTCCGGGCTGTCCCCACTCCCACCGCGCCTCCGCCCAGCGCAGGCTCCCAGCCGCTCGAAAGCATTCGCCACCAGCCAAGCGCCCACCCGGCGAGCATCGTCCCCGAGATCCACGCCTATCTCCAGAACAAGATCGCCGCTACCCCCACCGCTACGAAGGTTCCACCACTCGATCCCGATCCGGAGTTTGGGTTTTATGAGGCGCACGATCTCTTTGAACCGCTGAGGAGCCAGCGCGACTCCGGCGCTATCTATCGCCTCGCTGCGCTGGTCCTCCAGCGTGCTGACTGGCTCCTGGCCCAACCGGACCGAAAAGCCCGTATCTCCGGCGTCTATCTCGCGGCGCTCTCCGCTTCCCGAATCTGGCACGACGCTCGTGATCCCCTGCTGACGAGTGCCATTTTCGATGCCTACCTCTACCCGCGGATCGAACTCGTCCCCGTGGAAGCCGATTTCGACTGCCTGACCCGCTATGGCCTGATCGCTGATTGTGGCGAGCTCTTCGCGGACGACGACCTCATCCGCAGCCTGCAGTATTTCGACCTCCGGTGGAAACACGCACCGACAGCAGACGCTAAGGACTACGCCCTTTACGAAAAGGCCTATGCTCTGAACGGAGCCCAGCGTACTAAGGAAGCCCTGGAAGTCTGGTCCCGTATTCGCGATCACGGCCCGGTAGGATGGATGAAGAAGCAAATCGCGGATGCCTGGAAGGAAGATGCCAAGAAAAGGGAACAAGATGCCACTAAAAAACGCTAACATGAAGAACCAAACCAAAACTCACACCGCGGCAAACCTGGCGAGGATGCTCTGCCTCCTGCTCTGCACCGCCGTTTCGGCTGGGGCGGCCGCGCCAAAGCCGAAAATCGAGCTTGATTGGGATTTTAAAAAAGAACTGATCAAGAGATGTATGGCATTTTCCGACATGACGACGGACGTGGATATCATCGTTGCAGGCGAACAAAATGGCAGAAACTACCTGATCTATCAAAACTCGAAAAGCGACCCCGGCTGGGGCAAGCCCGGTAAGAAGCCAACCAAGACCTTCAATGGTGCCGTCAAGTTCGTCGGCGCGCCGGGGTGCTGGCAATCATCTCCGACGACGGCTGCACCGTGAGCGTGAAGCTGCGTACCGAGACCGATGACAAGTATGTCCCGTATATCAACAAGTGCGGCCACGGCCAAAAGCTCGAGAAGAAGGCTTTCGAGACCGTGCCTTTCCTTTTTAAGCCGGACACTCTCTATGATGTGAAAGTTGATTACAGCCAAGTCTTCTACACCCCAAAACGCGGCAAGCCCGACATCGACGGTGCCACCCTTTACGCCTGCCGCATACCGGTAAAAATAAGAGTCAACGAAACGGACAAGCAGGAGGATGATCTCGTGGCTGTCTCAAAAAGTGTGGATGAGGACCTGGCAACGGATTTTTCCGTCAAGGTATCTGGAGTGGATGGATTGACTGCGGAACTCAGCCTCAAGGACGCCAATGGCAGCCTCAAATTTAAGGATAAAACCTTGAATTTTCCGAACGGCACTGAAGCCAAAACCAAGCTTTGGGGCGTCACGCATAGCTCCGCCAAAGACAAAACCATCATTGTTGTCACCCTCAAAAAAGACGGGAAAGAGCTGGGCAAAATAGAAGAAGCGGTGACGGTCTTCAAGGGCGTGAGGATCGAGTTTGGTGGAAACTACTATATCAACGTCGACACTCGGGATTGGCGCCGCCGCCCATGGGATGGAAGGGTGGATCCAAAGCCGAACACGAAATTCAACCTTACCAAATTTACCGGCTACATGGACGTAGATATTACCCTCACTCCCACTGCGATACAGCTGGCCGACTACAAGAAGGCCGTCGATCAGGATGCGACTTTCGGCTATCAGAGCGCGATCTCCTTCAACGAAAACGATAATTCCGCCATCCCGCACTACAAGCCGTGGAAGGGCGCTCTCAAAGTAAAGATAGATAAGGTATCTTCACTAAAGCCACCCTTCGATCTGACAGACGATCCAATGATCAACGAGAAGATCAGGATGAAAAAAGGCGTCCTCGATGGTCTGCCCGATGGGGCGGAAAAATTGCTCGATCCCCAGATTGAAGTGTCCAACTATTTCAGCCTAGATAAGACCACGGTCACCAAGAGCATCAAAAAAGAGAGGGAGGATCCACAAAGCGTTTCTGAACGTGATATCTTGGATCGAATAGATAGGGAAATGGGTAAGGGATATGATGAGCTATCGACCTATTTCAAAACCCGTCCCAAGGATTACGCATCATTCAGCGGTAGACGCTACGAATGGAAGAACGATTCCTTCGAGGTGCAAAAGGGCACCAGCATCAAGAATTCGTTTGCGGCTAAATCAATCCGGGGAGAGAAGGAAAATCGTGAAAAAGTTGAAGCGAAGTGGATCTTCGGAGGTTGGAATGAATTCAAATTTGTCGGAGAACTCGAAGGAGCAACCATTGAAACCAAGTAAACATATGAATTCAAAAATCACGCGTGCAGGGATTTTGTTTGCGTTCGGCATTCTCATGGTCGGCCACGCCACTCCCGAAGACACGTCGAAGCTGCCGCCATCGTCCCTCCAACTCCTCTTAGCCAGGGTTCCCGGTCAGGTCGCAGACCTCAAGCTGGTGGATATCGAGGACCTCCTCCGGAACCACAAGCGGGAAATCTTCAGCGAAGACTACGACAAGAAAAAATTCTACCTCCTTGGCGATCTGTGCGAGAGCCTGGAGAAGAACCCCCAAGGGAAGGATCTATTACCGCTGCTCTTGAAAGAAATCACGTCTCAGAAAGCAGTCGATTGCCCCCCGGTGGGATGGGATGAAATCATGGTGTCAGGCAAAGGCGGCGGCATCGGGCTGCTCATGAAGTGTGTGCTCGCCATTTCCGGAGAAGCCGGGTTCAACCAGATCTTCGATTCGGTCGTCAGCGCAGAGAATCCTGTGAAGCTGAACATTCTGCTTATTCAGGTGAACATAAGGGGGGAGCGGGCGAAATACGATCCGGTTTTGAAAATGAAGCTGCAGACCCTCCAGTCCGCGCAACTGAAGGCAGTCATCGATGCCCACTTGAAGGACGCCGTTACCAAGAAATGAATCATTTTGCTCTCGCGCCCAAAGTTAGCGCAGCGCTTTGGGAGCGGATGCTTGAATAAGGCACAGGTCAGTTAGCTATCGTTGCGGTTTGCGGTGTGCTGGAGCACGGGTGGCTGGCACAGCACGGGTAGCGCAACCAAGGCGCTGGCGTTTTGGAGTGCGGCGGGGCTCCGCCGCTTTTCGATGACGTACGCAACCGGGGCTGGTGGTGAGCTGGCAGCCGCGCGCCCACGAAAGCGGCGCAACAGCGCCGCACTCCAAAACGCAGGCGCACGGCGGAGGGTGAATCCCTTCGGGAGAAGGCGGGCTTTACATCGTGGGCGAACCGCCGAATATCCCGCCGCTTTTCGCCCCCCGCGCGAGTGGCCCTTTTCCATAATCCCATGAGCAAAAACACCGAGCCCCACCTGATCGAAAACCGCGTCTTCAAACCGGCGAAGGAATTTTCCAAGAAAGCCCGCATCCAAAGCATGGCGCAGTATCGCGCGCTGTGGGAGGAGTCGGTCAGGCGGCCCGACAAATTCTGGGCGCGCGAGGCGGCCGATCTTTGCTGGAACAAGAAGTGGCTGAAGGTGCTCGACTGGCAGGAGCCGTTTGCAAAGTGGTTCGTGGGCGGCCGGCTGAACGTGGCGGAGAACTGCCTCGACCGGCATCTCGGCACGGCGCGGCAGAACAAGGCGGCGATCATCTGGGAAGGCGAGCCGGGCGAGCGCCGCGTCATCACGTATCAGCAGCTCCATCGCGAGGTCTGCCGTTTCGCCAATGTCCTCAAGCGCAACAAAATCAAGAAGGGCGAGCGCGTGCTCATCTACATGCCGATGATCCCCGAAGCCGCGGTGGCGATGCTCGCCTGCGCGCGGCTCGGCATCGTTCACTCGGTGGTCTTCGGCGGGTTCAGCGCGGAGTCGATCAAAGATCGCGTCGCCGACTGCGGCGCGGTCGCGGTCATCACCGCGGACGGCGGCTACCGGCGCGGGGCCATCGTGCCGCTCAAGGCGAACGTGGATGCCGCGCTGAAGGACGGCGGACATCCCGTGAAGCGCGTGATCGTTTTCCGCCGCGCGGGCAATGACATCCACATCGAGGAAGGCCGCGACGTGTGGTGGCATCGCGAAATGGAATACGTGGACGCGCACTGCCCGCCCGTGCCGCTCGACAGCGAGCACCCGCTTTTCATCCTCTACACGAGCGGCTCCACGGGCAAACCGAAGGGCATCCTGCACAGCACCGCCGGCTACCTGCTCGGCGCGCACATCTCGTGCAAGTACGTCTTCGATCTGCGCGACGACGACGTTTACTGGTGTACCGCCGACATCGGCTGGGTCACCGGCCACAGCTATGTCGTCTATGGCCCGCTCTCGATGGGCGCGACTTCGCTGATGTATGAGGGCGCGCCGAACTGGCCGGACAACGGGCGCTTTTGGAAAATCATCGAGGACTACGGCGTGAGCATCCTCTACACGGCGCCGACGGCCATCCGCGCGTTTATCAAGTGGGGCGATGAGTGGCCGAAAAAACATGACCTTTCCTCGCTGCGCCTGCTCGGCACGGTCGGCGAGCCGATCAATCCCGAGGCGTGGATGTGGTATCACAACGTCATCGGCGGCGGGCGCT
>JAYWEB010000425.1:0-7138 GCA_043779575.1 Chthoniobacter sp.
TTGCGCCCCACGACGAAGAACGTGGCCTTCAGCCCGCGCGCCTTGAGCACGTCGAGCACCTTTGGCGTCCACGCCGGATCGGGGCCGTCGTCGAACGTCAGCGCGACCTTCGCCGGGGCCGCCGCGCCCTGATGGTAGAGCACCGGAAACGTGGGCGCGTCGAGATAGTCCGCGCGCAATTTTCCATCCGCCTCGGCTACCACGCGGCGCAGCCCGTCGTCGTGGCTCAGGTCCACGGAGACCACCTCGCCGCGCCCGACGTGCGTCACCGTCTCGTCGGTTTTCAGCGGCCCGAGGCGCGCGAGAAAAGCGTCGTCCGCCGGCGTGGTGCGCGCGAGGACGCTCCAGAGCGCGGGGTCTTCCGTGCCGAGCCGGCTCACGGCGATGCCGCCGAACTCCGCATCGCGCACCACGCGGAGCTGATTGTAGAAGCACACCGCATCGAGGAACCACACCTCGTGGTCGCCGTAGTCGTCGCCGTAATCGAAGCGCCCATTGTAGCTCGGCGCGTCCACGGTGATCCCGCCCTCCGTGTCCGCGCCCGCGTAACTCGCGCGGGACATCGCATCGCGAAAACTAATCGTGTCGAGCTGGCCGGTCGTCGTATTCCAGTCGTAGCTGTGCGCGCCCAGCGCCACCACCCACTGCCGCGGCTCGCCATGCACGGCGATCACGCGCAGCCACCCCTCGAACCAATCCTGCGACGCCACCGGCCCCGGCGCGTCGCCCTCGGTGTGCTCGTCGAACAGCAGCGCCACGAAGCGGTCGGTGAACGGCGCGAGCGCATCGAGATCGTAGGTCTTGATTTCGTCATCCATCGACACCGCCAGCCACAGCTCCAGCTGCGCCGCGTGCAGGGCATTGGCGAGCGTGTGAAAGAACGCGGTGAATTGCGGCGCGAGCGCGGGGTCGAGTTCATTAAAATCCAACAGCACGCCCGCCGCGCGCAGCGTGCGCAACTGCGCCACGAGACTCGCGGCGAAAGCGCCCTGCCGGGCCGCATCCGCGCGGGCCAGCGTCTCCACGGCCTCCGGCTGCCACCGGTCGCCGACGAGATTGCGGAGCAGCGGCAGCGTTTTCACCCCCTGCCCCGCGCAGTAGTCCGCCAGCGCCGGGTCCGGCTCGGCGGACAGCGTGCTGTCCACGCCGGAGAGCGTCAGCCATTCCGGCGCGAGGTGGGTCAGCACGCCGGGATGCGCGCGCAGCGCCGCCAGCGCATTGGCGTCCCAATCCACATAAAAGCCGAGCCGCACTTCACCTCCCGCCGCGCTCGCGCCCGGCCCGCGCAGCTTGGCCAGGCGCTCCTGCCCGGCGCGCGACTGCTCGTAATAGCGCTGCCAGTTTTCCGCCTTGGTGTCGGGCACCGCCGCCTTGCGCGCCTCGGCCTTGAGATGGCCTTTCAGCTCATGGACCATGGCCGGCAGCCGCAGCACCGGACGAATCCAGACCGCCGCGAGAAACAGCACGCCGGCCAGGCCCGCCAGCACCGCGCACCAAAACGCCACGCGCCGGAAACGCGGCCAGCGGCGGCCGCGAGGGTCGAGAAAGACAAATTTGGAAACCGGCGGGGAGGGCATCTGCGCGCACCCTGCCAAACCGCCGCTGGTCCGCCATCCGCCCCGATGCCGAGGCTGAATAGGCGCAGCGCCTAGCGGCCTCGCCTTTGCCGCAGGACTGCGGCACGCTGCCTTCCGTGCATTTTTCGCTGCCCATCCGCCTCACCGCTCCGCTGCTCGCGCTCGCCTTTGGGCTGGTGGCGACATGGTTCGATTACCGGCTGAATCTTGATCTCGATCTCGCCCGGCACCTCGGCGAGGTGCGCGAGCGCGCGAGCGCGAATGGCCGCCTCCTCGCGGGGTTGAGCGAACGCCTGCTGGCGGCGGCGCAGCGCGAGACGCTGCAGGCGGATCTCACGGCGATGGCCGACCTGCCGCAATTGGAAATTGCCGCCGTGGTGGATGAAAGCGGGCGCGTCGTCGCGGACAGCACCGGTGCCCTGCACGGCCAGCCCGCCGTGGCGACGCCGCTGGCCCAGGTCGCCGCGCTCATCCACCCCGCCGGGCCGCCGGCCCCGCATCGTGGCGAGGACGCGGCGGCGGTGTTTGGTGCCCACCCTTTTCGCCTGGGAGAAAGCCACACCGGCTGGGTGCTGCTGATCTTCGACCGCGCCGAGGCCATCGCCGCCGCGCAAACAGACGCCCGCACGCAGCTCCGCTGGATGGCTTCCGCGATGACGCTGCTGAGTTTCGCGCTGTGGGCCGTGCTGCACTTTGGCTTTGCGGCGCGGCTCGCACGGCTCTCCGCCACGGTGCGCGCGTTTGGCGAGGGCACAGCGGACTTGCCCGCCGCTCCCGGAAGCCGCGACGAAGTGGGCCGGCTCGCGGGTGCGTTCGCGGCGATGGCGGCAAAGCTGCGCGAGCGCGAGGCGGAGCAGGTGCGGCTCGAACGCGAGGTGCTGGAAATTTCCGAGAGCGAGCGGCGGCGCATCGGCCATGATCTGCACGACAGCCTTGGACAGCGCCTCACCGCCGCCTCGATGACGACGAGCGCGCTTGTCCGCGTTTTGAAAACGGATGCGCCCGCACTCGCCGAGCGCGGCGCGGACATCGGGCGGCAACTCCGCGAGGCCATCGCGGAGACGCGGTCGCTGGCCCACGGACTCGCGCCGGTCGCACTCGTGGACGACGGGCTGATGGCGGCGCTCGGCGCGCTCGCGGAAAACAGCAGCCGCGGAAAAGTGCGCTGCGTTTTCGAGTGCGCGGAGCCGGTGCGCGTGGCGGATGCGGAGGTCGCCGGGCAGCTCTACCGCATCGCGCAGGAAGCGGTGAACAATGCGCTCAAACACGCCGCGCCAGCGGAAATCCGCATCGGGCTCGAACGCCGCGACGGCGCGCTGGTGCTGGAGGTGGAGGACGACGGCGAAGGCCTCGCTGAAACCGCACCGGCGGCGGCCGGCATCGGCTTGCGCGTGATGCGCTATCGCGCCCGCCTCATCGGCGGCATCCTCGAAATCGGCTCGGCACCCGCCGGTGGCGCGCGTATCTCGTGTCGCGTCAGACTTTCCGCATGAGCACTACCAAAACGCCGCCGGCCAGATCCCGCATCCTGATCGTGGACGATCACCGCACGCTGCTCAGCGGGTACCAGCTCATGATCGAGGCCGAGCCAGACCTCACCGTATGCGCCACCGCCACGAACGTGCCCGAGGCGCTCGCCGCCGTGGAGCGCGCGCGGCCCGACCTCGTCGTCACCGACCTCACGATGCCGGGCCGCGGCGGACTCGACCTCATCAAAGACCTCCTCGCGCTGCATCCCGGCCTCCGCATCCTCGTCTGCTCCATGCACGACGAAACGCTCTACGCCGAGCGCGCGCTGCGGGCCGGCGCGAAAGGCTACGTGATGAAGGACGCCGACGGCCCCACCTTCCTCGCCGCCATCCGCCGCGTGCTCGGCGGGAAGGTTTTCATGAGCGAAAAACTCGCCGCCCGCGTGCTCGATTCCTTCGCCGGCGCGCGCCCCCGCGGGAGTAATTCGCCGCTGGAAAAACTCAGCGACCGCGAATTCGAAGTCTTCCGCCTTTTCGGCGAAGGCAGGACCGCCAAGGAAATCGCCGGACAGCTCCACCTCAGCCCGAAAACGGTTTCCGCGCATCGCGACCACATCAAGGAGAAGCTCTCGTTTTCCACCAGCGCGGAGATGATCCGCCAGGCCGTGCGCTATGTGGAGACCGAGCAGCTCGGCGGCGAAAAATAGACGCGTCGCGTGGCGCTTTCACCAACCTCCCACCTTATTTTCTGATGTTTGAACACCGCAAGGAGCCGCTCCTTCCCCTTCCCGTTTTCCTGCGGCGAATGGCGGCTTGTTTCGGGATCGCCGGTGGCATGGTCACCTTCGGAGTCGGCATCGGCGTGCTCGGCTATCGTTTCCTCGCCCACTTCACCTGGGTCGATGCGTTCCTGAACGCCTGCATGATTCTCGCGGGCATGGGTCCGGTCGGGGAGCTGCCCGACGATGCGGCCAAAATCTTCGCCTCGTTCTACGCATTGTTCAGCGGTCTGGTCTTTATCTCGGTCATGGCCGTGCTGGTCTCACCGGTCGTGCATCGGATGCTGCACCACTTTCATCTCGCCGAGGAAGACCTCGACACGCCAGCGGGCGGGAAGCCGCGCCAGTGAGGATGCTTGCCCCGACCGACCCATCTTCCCGGGCCGGCGGACGCCGCGGAATGCGCAGCGAGGAAGCCCCGTGGAACTGGAGACGAAATTGTAATAACGTCGGCGACGCTCCGGGCCGTTGCAATTTTCGCGGCGGCGAAAGACGCGCTGGTGCTGCTTGCGGGGTTGGGATCGCTGCGCTACGCGCATCCCGGCGCGCAACATGTGGCCGAAACGCTCGTCCGCCATTTTCAACTCAACCCCGCCGGCACCCATCCCCGCATCTTCGGGCGGCTTCAGCTCAATATCACGGACCCCCAGCTCCGGCTGATTGCGTTCCACTCCCGCTCGTCAATTGGCAGCCTGTGGTTACATCCAATTCCGATTCGATTCGCGATTCCGGCGCGATGTCTGATCAACGCGTTCCCGTTTCCACCGCTCCCGCCGCCACTCGCCCGCGCCGGGTGCTGCTGGCGGATGACGATGCGCCCGCGCGCCGGTTGCTCGGGGCGAGTCTGCGCGCGGCGGGTTTCGAGCTCTCGGCGGTGGCGGATGGCGCGGCGGCGCTTACGGCGGTGGAAAGTGCGCCGCCCGATGTGCTGCTGCTGGATTTCGCCATGCCGGGGATCGACGGCGCGGAGGTCTGCCGGCGGCTGCGCGCGGCGCCGCGGAGGGCGGTGAATGAGCTGCCCGTCATCATGCTCACGAGCCACGCCAGCGAGGCCGAGGAAATCGCCTGCCTGACCGCCGGGGCGAATGATTTCGTCACCAAGCCGGTCGGTCGCGCGGTGCTCGTGGCGCGCATCGAGACGCAGTTGCGGCTCGCCGCTTTGGGCGAAAAACTGCGCGTGCAAAACAGTGAGATGGCGCGCTGGCGCGAGGCTCAAGAGGCCGATCTCGCCGTCGCCCGCACCACGCAGCAGGCCATCGTTCGCGCCGTCCCTCCGCGCGTGGAGGGCTGGCAGGTGGAGGTCGCCTATGAGCCGCTCATCCAGATCGGTGGCGACGTGTATGGCTGGCGGCAGTTGGCGCCGGGGCGCTGGCTTTTCTGGGTCGCCGATGCCACCGGGCACGGCGTGGCGGCGGCGCTTTTCACGAGTCTGGTCGCCCACCTTTTCCACCTCGCCGGCTCGGCGGCAGCGACGGCGAGCGGCATCCTCGCGCATGTGAACGCCGAGTTTTTCAGCGTGCTCCGCGGGCACTCGTTTATGACTGCGGCCTGCGTGGTCATCGACGCCGATGGGCGTCTGACCTTTGCCGGGGCCGGGCATCCCCCGCTGCTCATCCGGCGGGGCGATGGCACCGTCGAAAAGCTGGCTCCACTCGGCCTGATGATGGGGCTGGGCGCCAACATGGAGCCGGATGAAACCGCCACGCAACTCGCCGCCGGCGAAGTGGCGCTGCTTTACACCGACGGTCTTTTCAGCCTGCCGGATGCGAACGGCGAGCGCGGCACGAGCGCCACAGTTGCGGGCGCGCTCGCGCAGTTGCAACCCGGCAACGGCCTGCCCGCGCGGCTCATCGCGCAGCTCGGCCAGCAGTGCGCGCCGCACGCTTTCGAGGACGATCTGGCGGTCCTGGCGCTCCGCCGGACTTAGCCCGCCACGCCGGAACTCGCGGGCTTTGCTTTGCCAAACTTCCGGTTCACCCGTTTCCTCACCTCATGCCCGAAGCCGCTCCACCCTCCGACCCCGCGCGGCTGGCCCTGCTCGTGGTCGATGACCACCCGGCCACCGCCGTCATCATGGCCAAGCTCCTCCGGCGGCGCGGCCACACGGTCGTCACCGCCGGCTCCTGCGCGGAGGCGCGAATCGCCTTTGCGGCCCAAGACTTCGACTGCCTCATCAGCGACCTGGCGCTTCCGGATGGCACCGGCCACTACTTGCTCCGCGCGCTGCGTGCGCGCTCCCCAGTCGCGGGCCTTGCCATCAGCGGCTCCGGGGACGACGCCGACATCCGGCAGGCGCAGGCCTCCGGTTTCGCGCGGCACTTTACCAAACCGATCGACATCGAAGCTCTGCAGCGCGCCCTGCTGGAAATCGCCGCCGAAGCGCGGGAGCACTGAGGCAGCCTGGCCCCAATGGATTACAGCCCGAAATCAGCGCGCAAAAAAGAAACACCCGATACGGCCACGTCCGGAGACACTCACGATTGGCCTGTATCATGAACAAATACATCAACCGCAAACTAACCGCCGCAGCCTTTTTTGGGCTGATGCTGATCACCGCCAACGTAACCCTCGCGCAGACCGCCGTGAAGGAGACAACGACGACAACCACAACCGCAGGAATCATTAGCGAGTTCGGCCCGGAAACGATCATTATCCGAACGGAGACCGCGCCGGAGCCCGTCCGGTACAGCTACAGCAGGACGACCACCTACGTGGATGAAGCCGGAGCGCCCGTATCGATCGAAACGGTGAAATCCGGCCTCCCGGTGACCGTGTACTACACCAAGGTCGGCGACAAGATGGTGGCGACCAAAGTCATCGTCAGGAAAGTGGTCGTGAAACAAGCCCCGGCAATCGAAGAAAAGAAAACCACCACGACCACCACAACCAACGAAAAGTAAGCATCCCAACAGCCATCCAATTATGAAGACTCTCATCATCTCCTGCCTCGCCACCGCTGCTTTCCTTTCCTTTTCCGCCTGCACGACGGTGGAAGAGCATCCCGCGCCCACGGTGCATAGCACTACGACCACAACCGAAGAAAGCACCGTTCATCGCCCAGTAAGCGCGACAACGGAAACCCGGACGATCCGCACTAATTGATCCAGGCGGGTCCGCATAACCGGTCTGGTCATGCGTTCGCCATACCACGATGATAAGGGCCAGATGCATCCATGCGGCTGGCCAAGGCGGTCGTTGAGCCTTGGTGCCGACACCCGGCTTTCACCACTTACCACCCATGAAACCTCTCTATTTCATGCTTGCCGCGGCGATGTTACTCGGCACCGCCGTTCCACTCGCGCAGTCCGCCGTC
>JAYWEB010000426.1:0-7123 GCA_043779575.1 Chthoniobacter sp.
GCGCAGCATCTGCGCCACATGCTCCACCAGCCCGCCGCGCCGGGCGTGGTGATTCCCCCGCGCCGCCGCGCACCGGCGAAAGCGCGCCCCGTATTCCGCGAGAAAAAGCCGCGCCAGCCCGAGCAGCCGCGGATCGCCGATCGACGCCACGCTTTCCTCGATCAGCGCGAAATCCACGGCCTGCTTCTCCCGCAATTCCGGTGGCCCGGCCAGCAGCGCGTCGCGCTCCGCCTCCGTGAGCGGACGGCAGGTCCAGCGCCGCGCATCCAGCCCGAAGGCGCTCTGGTGGGCAAACTCCCCCGTCACCGCCAGAAAATCGCGCACCGCCAGCGCATCGCAGGCCGCAAAAGCCGGCCCGTCGCTCCACGCCCGGAGCGTCAGCTTGCCCTCCGCATCCGCCAGCGTCAGCTCCCAGAAGGGCTTCCCATCCTTGGTTTCCTTCTTCACCAGCGCCTCCACCTGCCCAGGCACCACGGCCTCCACCCGGCCTTCGAGCGCGGCGCGTTTGATTTGGGAAATGGTCAGCGTTTCCATGTTGAAGAGGCCCGGCATCCAGCCGCCGCGACGCCCTCGTGTCGATCAGGAAATAGCGCGCGGAACAAAATCTTGGAGGGCGTACCGGAAGTCCGCAGAGGAGGAGAAATGACCGCAGATTTTGCGGATGAACGCGGATAGGGATTCTGCAATCCGCGTTCATCCGCGTCATCTGCGGTTCAATTCCGACTTCCTGTACGCCCTCTTAATTTCCGCGCCCGGACTCCTCGTGGGGCCGACTTCGGCAAGCCGCCGCCCGCGCGTCGGTGGCCCTGGCCGTTCGCGGCTCCCAACCTTTCGGTGGACGCTGCCATTTAATCCGGCACCTTCACTGGCAGCAAATTCACCCCATGAAAAAAGCCCTCTCCACAAACTGCCGCGCGGCATTTTCGCTCGTCGAACTCCTCGTCGTCATCGCGATCATCGCGATCATCGCACGGTTCGCGGTGCCGGCCGTCTCGGGGATCCTGCGCGGGTCGTCGATGACCCAAGCTTCGCAGATGCTGACCGATCAGTTCAGCTTGGGGCGGCAACTGGCCCTCAGCAAAAATCGCGCGGTCGAGGTGCGGATCTACAAATACGCCGATCCCGAAGTGCCCGGCGAAGTGCTGGCCACGGAATCGACCTGGCAGCTTCGCGCGTTTCAACTGTTTGAAGTTCTGGAGTCCGGGATCGTCGTGCCCTTGGACAAAGTGCAGCGCTTTCCCAGCGGGATCGTGGTGAACGGCACGAGCGCGTTTTCCTCGCTCATCGCGGGCACCGGCCAAACGCTGAAGGCTCCCGGGACGGCAGACTTGGAACTCCCGCGCGGGGTCGGGAAGAACTACAAATACGTCTCCTTCCGCTTCCTCCAGGACGGGTCCACCACCCTCTCGCCCACGCAGGCCGGCGGCTGGTTCGTAACCATCCACAACATCAGCGACAAGCCGGTCGGAAACGCCCCGCCCGCGAATTTTTTCACGCTCCAGATCGACCCGGTCAGCGGCTCGACCAAGAGCTTCCGTCCGACCGCCGGGTAGGTGCGAAGTTCGCGGCGGCGCTGGCTGGCCGGCGACATTCGCCCGCCGGAAATCCGTTGCCATCGTCCGACCGCGCCCCCATCCTCCGCGCCCAGTCATGGCCGGTCTCACCTTTACCAATCTCACCCGGCAGGTCGAAATCGGCGCCAACTGCTACTGCCTCGACGTCGCCGGCAAACGTCTCGTCCTCGACTCCGGCCTGCATCCGCGCTTCGACGGCGACCTCGCTCTCCCCAACCACCGCCTGATCCCCGACGGCTCGGCGGATGCCATCCTCCTTTCGCACGCGCATCAGGATCACGTCGGCTCCATCCCCGTGCTGATGCGCCGCCACCCCGGCGCGCCCGTTTTCATGACGGAAGCCACACGCCAGCTCAGCGACGTGATGCTGCACAACTCCGTGAACGTGATGCTGAAAAAGCGCGAGGAAGGCGTGACCAGCTACCCGCTTTTCACCCACCGCGAAGTCGAGGTGGCGGTGAAGCGCTGGCGCTCCGTGCCGCTGCACACGCGCTTCGACGTGACCGGCGAGCGGCTGCGCGCGGATGAAAGCGCGGACGTGTCCATCGAGTTCTTCGATGCCGGCCACATCCTCGGCTCCGTCGGCACGCTGATCCGCGCGGAAGGGCGCACGATTTTTTACACCGGCGACATTCAGTTCGACGACCAGACGATCATGCACGGCGCGCGCTTTCCCGAGCACGAGCTGGACGTGCTCATCATCGAGACGACCCGCGGCGACCGCGCCACGCCCGAGGGCTTCACCCGCGCCGGCGAGGAGCTGCGCCTGGCCGCCGCCATCCGCGCGCAATTCGACCGCGGGGCCGGCGTGCTCATCCCGCTTTTCGCTTTGGGGAAAACGCAGGAGTTGCTGGCGATGTTTCACGGCTTCCGCCAGCGCGGGCTGCTCGGCCAGTGCCCCATCTACATCGGCGGCCTCGGCACGAAGCTCACCGAAATCTACGACAAACTCGCGCACCAAACCCCGCGCCAGAAGCCCAGCCTCGACATCCTCCACGCCGTCGCGCCCTTCACCATGGCCGGCCAGGCCGCCGCCGCCACGCCGCTCAAAGGCGGGCGCATCTACGCCATCTCCAGCGGCATGATGACCGAGAAGACGCTCTCGAATTCCTTCGCCCGCCAGGTGCTCAGCGACCCGGCGCACGCGCTCTTTTTCGTCGGCTACGCCGACCCGCTCTCGCCCGCCGGCCGCATCCGCGCCACCGCGCCCGGCGGCACCGTGCAGCTCAGCCCCGAGTTTCCCCCGCAGCCGCTGCGCTGCGATCTGGAGACGTTCAACTTCAGCGCCCACGCCACCCGCGAAAGCATCCGCGCCTACGTCAACAAAGTGCGCCCGAAGAAAGTCATCCTCGTCCACGGCGACCCCGGTGCCATCGAGTGGTTCCGCGCCACCCTCGCCGCCGACCTCCCCGGCAGCGAAATCCTCACCCCCACGCCCGGCGTCGCGCTCGCGCTTTAGAGGGCGTCTAAAAAACTCAAATTGCGCGTCATCCTGAGCGCCGCGCTTGGAGGCCAACGGCCTCACCCATGCCAGCCCAGGGCAACGCCCTGGGAACGGCACCCAACAACGAGCAAGCCCTGAAGGGGCGGGACAAAATCAGGCACTGCACTTTGGTGTCGCCCTTTCAGGGCTGGTGCGTTCTTTCACACTTTCCCAGGGCGTTGCCCTGGGCTGGTTTGTCGTCGCACCTTTGGTGCTCAAGAGCGGCGTCCGCCGTTAAAGCAGGTGCCCCATCTTCACGCGCTTCGTCTCCAGATATTTCGCGTTGTGCGGATTCGCGGGTGACTTGATCGGCACGACCTCGACGATCTTCAGGCCGTAGCCTTCGAGGCCGATGACCTTCTTCGGATTGTTCGTGAGGAAGCGCATCTTGCGCACGCCGAGATCGAAAAGAATCTGCGCGCCGAGCCCGTAGTCGCGCAGTTCGGCGGGGAAGCCGAGTTTCTCATTGGCCTCCACGGTATCGAGGCCCTCCTCCTGCAGTTTGTAGGCGTGGATTTTTGCCGGCAGGCCGATGCCGCGCCCCTCCTGCCGCATGTAGAGCAGCACGCCGTGGCCGGCGGTTGCGATCTGCTGCAGCGCGGTGTGGAGCTGGCTCCCGCAGTCGCAGCGCAGGGAGCCGAAAACGTCGCCCGTCAGACATTCGCTATGCACGCGCACGAGCGTCGCTTTGCGCGGCGAAATGTCGCCCTTCACCAGCGCCAGATGATGCCCGCCATCGATCACGGAGCGATACATGTGCAGGTCGAAATCGCCGTAATCCGTCGGCAGCTTGATGACCTGCTCGCGCTCGACCAGCTTCTCCTGGCTGCGCCGGTAGGCGATGAGGTCGCGGATCGAACACATCCGCAGCCGGTGCTTGCGGCGGAATTTCAGCAGCTCCGGCAGTCGCGCCATGGTGCCGTCGGCGTTGAGGATTTCGCAGAGCACGCCGGCCGGCGCGAGCCCGGCCAGCCGCGCCAGGTCCACGCTCGCCTCGGTGTGCCCGGCCCGCCGCAGCACGCCGCCGGCTTTGGCGCGCAGGGGGAAAACGTGGCCCGGTTGCACGAGGTCGAGCGGCTGGGCCTGCGGATCGACGAGCAGTTGGATCGTCCGCGCCCGGTCGTGCGCGCTGATCCCGGTCGTCACGCCCTGCGCCGCATCCACCGAAACCGTGAAATCCGTCCGGTAGCTCTCCCGGTTTTCCAAAACCATGCGCTGCAAACCGAGCTGCTCCGCGCGCTCCTCGGTGATCGGCGCGCAGATCAGCCCGCGCCCGTGCATCGCCATGAAATTCACCGCCGCGGGCGTGACCTTCTCCGCCGCCATCACCAGATCGCCTTCGTTTTCCCGGTCCTCATCATCCGTCACCACCACCATCCGCCCCGCGCGGATGTCCTGGATGATGTCGGCGATGGAATCGAACTGTGGAGCAGCGGGCATGCGGGGAAAATCATACGGCCCGGCCCCGCGTGGCAAGCGCGGGGCTTTCCCCGCCGGTGGAAAAAACGGGCGGTGGCGGTGGGAGTGATGGCGCGCACCGCTCACCAGACCGCCTCCGCCCACGTACAGTCAGCGATTTTTCACGCCATTCCCGCCCGCCTTCGCCCGCCGGGAATTGCGTTCAGAATGGCGGCAGGTTTTTTTTGACAGGACACGCTGCCAAAAAAATCGCGCTGCCGGGTTCAGTGAACCCGGCTCCAACGCCAACGCCACGCCACCGCGGTGAGGCGGGACCACCCCTACTTGATCGAGTCGGCGGGGACGATCTTGATGCTCTCCACGCCGACGCGCTCCTTGGGCTTACTCGGCTCGCCGCCGGCGCTGGCCCCCACGGGCGTGTCGCCGAGCTTCTTCAGCACGTCTTCGCCTTTAACGAGTTTGCCGAAGCAGGTGTACTTGCCGTTGAGCGCCTGCGCGCCTTCGAGGCAGAGGAAGAACTGGCAGCTCGCCGAATCGGGACTGGCCGCGCGGGCCATGGAGATCACCCCGAGGTCGTGTTTGCGCTCGTTGAATTCCGCCTTCAGTTTTTCATCCGCGCTCCCCGTGCCCCACATCATTTCCTTGCTCGGGTCTTTGGAAAGCGGGTCGCCGCCCTGGATCATGAAGCCTTTGATGATGCGGTGAAACGCCGTGCCATTGTAGAAACCGCTCTTCGCGAGCTTGATGAAGTTTGCGACCGTCGCCGGCGCGACTTCGGGCCAGAACTCGACGACCATTTCGCCAGCCGCGGTCTTGATCACCGCGACTTCTTTCGCGGCCTTTTCCTTTGCCTCCGCCGCGCGTGCGGTGGGAGCGAGGACGAGGGCGAGAGCGGCGGTGGTGAGGAGGAGGAAATGAAGGAGTTTTTTCATAAGGTGACGGGAGAATTGCCACGCTCCCGCAGTGCTGTCACGCGGAGAAAACGCGATCCGCAACCCCGGCGGCGCCGCGTGACGCGAAGGTTGCAAGGCGGTTTTCGGACGCTACTATGCGCCTTCGTCATCCATGAAATTCCACGCACTTTTCCTCGCTGTCCTCTTCGGGACGGCGACGCTCCAGGCGCAGACGGGCGCTCCCGCCGAAGCGCCTCCCCCCGCCCTCCTCGCCCAGGCGGCCGCGCCTTCGAAAAAGGACAGCGCCATCACGGCGATCAACGACCGCGGGGCGAAAGACGCCCGGGAAGCCCGGGAAGCGAAAGACGCCGCCATCGCGGCCGCCGCGGCCGCGGAGGAAACGATGACCATCTCCGCGAACCGCGCGAGCACCCCAGCCACGGCCAGCGCGCCCGGCGGCGTGACGACCGTGACGCTCTGGAAGCTGATCCTCGACGGCGGTTGGGCAATGGTCCCGCTCGGCGTGCTTTCGGTAATCACGGTGATGCTCGTGCTCATCTATCTTTTCACCCTCCGGCGCGGTTCCATCCTCTCGCCGCAGTATATGAATACGGCGGACGTGCTTTTGAAAAAGCGCGACTACCTCGGGCTGCTGGCGATCTCCAGCCGGCACAGCGAGGCCGTGGCGCGGGTGGTCCAGCGGACCTTGGATTTCGCCACGAAGAACCCCACCGCGCCCTACGACGTGGTCCGCGAGATCGCGGAAACCGAGGCCGGCAGCCAGGCCGCCTCGCTCCAGCATCGCACCGTGTACCTCGCGGACATCGGCATGCTTTCGCCCATGATCGGGCTGCTCGGGACGGTCATCGGCATCATCCGTTCCTTTGGCCTGCTCGGCAGCGGGCAGACGGCGACCTCGCGCGATCTGCTGCTCGCGAATGGCGTTTCGGAAGCGCTCGTCGCCACGGCGAGCGGCCTCGTGCTCGGCATCCTGGCCATGTTTTTCTACTCCCTCTTCCGCAACCGCGTGCAGAGCCTGATCTCCGATTTGGAAATCGCCACCGCCCACATCATCGGCCTCGTGGCGCTGAACTACGGCAAGAAGCGCGAAGGCTCGCGCGTGGCCGTGGACGACGAGTATTGACCTGACCGCATGAATCTCCGCAAACGGACCCCGCCGCATATCATCGGTTTCCAGATCGCGCCGATGGTGGACATCCTCCTCGTGCTGCTCTGCTTCTTCATCGTCACCTGGAGCTTTGCGAAAAAAGAACTCGATCTGAAAGTGCGCGTGCCCTCCGCCCAGAACGCCGCGGAGTCCGCGTCGGTCATCAATCAAACCGTGCTCAACGTCCGTCCCGACGGCACCGTGATCTGGAACACGAAGGCCGTCCCGCGGGCCGAGTTGCTCACGCGGTTAAAGGAATTGTCGGGGCTGTTTCCCGACTACTCGATCATCGTGCGCGGGGATGAACACGCGGAGTGGCGGCGCATCTCCGACGTGCTCGACGCCTGCCGCGAGGCCAACATCTGGAACGTCGCGTTTGCCACGCGGAAAGCGGAATGAGCAGCCGGGCGCTGGTGAGGGCAAGTCTGGTCGCGCTGGTGCTCGCGCTGCCCCCGGTGGAGGCCCAGGAAACGCCGCCGCCGGTCCTGAAACCCTTCGCGCTGGATGACGACGGCAAGCCGATCCCGCGGGCCGAGCCGGTGCCCCCGGCGGCCCCGCCCCGGCCCGCCGCGCCGAAGCCCGCGCC
>JAYWEB010000427.1:0-7106 GCA_043779575.1 Chthoniobacter sp.
GCCGACGATCCGCATCGAGCCGCCGAAGGATTTGTTCGAGTTCGGCCAGCTCGTGCAGGACGCGCACAGCTACGACTGGCTGGTCTTCACGAGCCCGAATGGCGTGAACGCTTTCTTCGAGATGTTTTACAAAATCTTCAACGACGCGCGGGAGATCGGCGGGGTGCGCATCGCGGCCATCGGGCCGGCGACGGCGGCGCGGGTGCGGGAGTTTCATTTGAATGTGGATTTGCAGCCGGAGGAGTTTGTCGCGGAGGCGGTGGTGAAGGCGTTCACGAAAGAATGTACGGTGGAGAATCTGCGCATCCTCATCGCGCGGGCGGAGCAGGCGCGCGACGTTTTGCCGGTCGAGCTGACGAAGCTCGGCGCGATTGTGGATGTGGCGACGGCCTACCGCACGGTGCCGGAGACGGAGGATGTGAGCGGCGGGATCGCGCGGTTTCGCGAGGAAGGCGCGGACCTGATCACGTTCACGAGTTCCTCGACGGTGGAAAATTTCCTGGCACTCAAGCTGCCGCTGCCGGCCGGGCTGAAGACGGCATCCATCGGCCCGATCACCTCGGCAACGATGCGAGAGCACGGCCTGGCGGTGGACGTGGAGGCGAAGCGGTTCGACATCCCCGGCTTGGCGGCGGCGATCCGGGATTTCTACGGGGCGTAGCCGGTGGAAATCGGACGAACCGGGCCTTGGATTTGGAAAATTTTCGGGGGCTGGCGTGAATATCGCTAAGTCGAATGGGCAATGCCCGACCAAGATCAAATTCAGGACATCGATTTCGATTCCCAGCTCCGTGGGTTATTCGAGGAGGCGGAGAAGCAAATCGAGGATCGCCACGCTCCGGCGGCGCGGTCGCGCGGGGAGAAGCCGCGCGCGGAGCAGACGGAGGAGCCAGCGCTGCGGGAGAGTCTGCCGCAGATGCTGCGCCCGATTTTGCTCGGCATCCAGGCGGCGGCGCGCGCTGCGGGGGAAAACAATGCGCTGCTCCAGAAGATCGGCGAGAAGCTGGAGCTGCGGACCGAAGCGGCGACCACGCCAGTCGGATCGCTCCCGGAATTGACGGAGAATCTGCGGTCGCTCCTGGACCAGAAAAGTGGGGTGAATCAGAAGATGTTTGCGGCGTTGCACGAGGAGTTGAAGGGCTACAAGGACGGCTTCCTCCTCGAGACCGTCCACAAGCCGATCATCCGCGACCTCATTTCCCTGCACGACGATTTTTCCAAAATCCACTGGCAGCTTGAGCAGGCGGTGAGCGATGTCGGCGAGGTTTGCGGCGGGATATTTTCCGAGTTTTTCGAGCGGCTGAAAACGCTGGAGACGAACGTCGCGCACAACTGCGGTTTTCTCATCGAGGTGCTGGCACGCCTTGAAGTGAGCGTTCTGCCGCCGGGGGATGGCCGGCTCGATAAGGTCACGCAGCGCGCCGTCCGCATCGAGGACGCCGACCTCCCCGAGCAGGACGGCGAGATCGTGCGATCACTGAAACCCGGCTTCATGTGGAAGGGGCGGGTTTTTCGGGCGGAGGAAATCGTGATCCGAAAGTGGAAGGAAACTACCCGCGCAGCCGCAGCCCCGGCTGCATCCGAAAAATGAACCCAGCATATTTTTTCCCATGAACCTCGCCCTCGCCACTCCCGGAAGTTCTTCCGCCACCACCATGACCGAACCGGCGCCTGCGCCAGCCACACGCAAAGCTGTGGGCATCGACCTCGGCACGACATTTTGCGCGGTGGCGCACATCGATGCCTATGGCAAACCGCAGATCATCCCGAACGCGGAGAGCGAGCGCATCACGCCGTCGGTGATCCTTTTCGACGGCACGAGCGCGATCGTGGGCACGATGGCGAAACAGAACGCGGTCGCGGAACCGGAGAAGATCGTGGATTTCGTGAAAAGGGAGATGGGCAAGAACAAGGCGCACTTTCACCGGGAGTTTAACAGCAAGCAGTATTCGGCGGAGGAGCTGTCGGCGCTGATCATCAAGAAGCTGAAAAACGACGCGGAGAAATATCTCGGCGAGCCGGTGACGGACGCGGTGATCACGGTGCCGGCTTACTTCAACGATGCGGAGCGCACGGCGACCTTGCACGCGGGCCAGCTCGCGGGGTTGAACGTGCTCAATGTCATCAACGAGCCAACCTCGGCGGCGCTCGCCTACGGCCTGGACAAGCTGGACTCGAATCAGACGGTTTTCGTTTTCGATCTCGGCGGCGGCACGTTCGACGTGACGATCATGAAGATCGAGGACAACCACATCCGCATGGTGGCGAGCAATGGCGACCACCGGCTCGGCGGCAAGGATTGGGACGACGTGATCGTGAACTGGGTGGCGGAGGAATTCGACAAGGCGCACGGCGAAAACCCGCTGCTCGATTTGCAGAGTTATCAGGACCTTTATAACCGCGCGCTGACCGCGAAGATCCAGCTCTCCAGCCGGATGCGGACGACCATCGTCCACAGCCACGCGGGGAAAAGCGTGAAGCTGGAGCTGACCCGCGAGGACTTTGAGCACCGCTGCCGGCACCTTTTGGAAAAGTGCAAAATGATCTGCGAGATCGTGATGCAGGAGTCGGGGCTGGGTTGGGAGCAGATTGATCGCATCCTGCTGACCGGCGGCTTGAGCCGCATGCCGTCGGTGCGCGAGATGATCAGCGGGATGGCGAGTGTGCCCATCGCCGACGACGTGAGCCCGGACGAAGCGGTGGCCATCGGCGCGGCGGTGCAGGCCGTGCTCTCGCTGCTCGGCGAGGAGGACAGCTCCGGCGAGCGGGTGCTTTCGCAAGAGGTGCGCGACCAGTTTTCCGCCGAAGACGGCTCGCTGATTCAGGTGACGAACATCACCACGCACACGCTGGGCGTGGTGCTGTGGGACGACAGCAAGGTGGAGGAATACGTCTTTCCGATGATCCGCAAAATGACGCCGGTGCCGGCAGAGATGAAGAACTCCTTTGGCACGGCGAAGGCGAATATGAAGAACGCGATCGTGCGGGTGGTGGAGGGGGAAAGCACCGTGCCGGGCGAGTGTACGCCGCTGGGCATCTGCGACATCGAGCTGCCGCCCTTCCTGCCAAAAGGCTCACCGGTCGAGCTGACCTACACCTACAACGAAAACCAAGTGCTCGAAGTCATCGTCGATGCCTACGGCCGGCAGAACCGCGTGCAGATCGCGCGCAATACCGGGCTTTCGGAAAGTGAGATCGAGACGGCGACGGCGGACCTGCTGCAGATCACCGTGGTCTAGTCCGGCGGAGCGCGATTCCTCATCCTGCGCGTGGCTTTACCCAATCCGCTCCCCGACAATCCCATCCGCTGGGACGGCTGGAAGAACTACAATTCGGACAATCTCTACGACCGGCTCTGCCTTTCGTATCAGTCGAACCCGAACGCGGAGCAGATCGAGGACAACTGCCGGCAACTCCTCGTGTGGTGGCAGAAAAAGCTGCCGCTGAAGAATCAGCCGAGCAATCCGATTTCGCAGATGCTGCGCGGCGGGCTGGATGAAGCGCCCGCGTTTCTCGCCGAGGCGCGCACCAAACTGCTGGACCCGGCGAACCGCGCGGTCGTCGATCAGCAACTCCATGTCAAAGTGGTGGCGGAGGCGATGGGCGAGTTCAAAAAGCTGCTGTCCTTTGTGCTCGGCGACAAAAAGCTGAGCGGGGAGGAAGAGCAGCGGCTCTATGAACGCGGCGGTGGGCTGGGGTTGGCGGTGGATGAAATGCGGGCGGCGGTGGATGCGGAATTGGCCAGCCTCGGGGCCGAGCGGGTGATGGCAGCGCCGCTGCCAGTGGTGATCGTCCCCAAACCCGCGCCGGTCGCCGTGCCGCCGCCGCAGAGCCGCGCTGCGTCGGACGAGCGTGACCCGTTTTCGGAATTTCGGCGGATGCTGCGGCTCTCGAAGCTCTGCCTCGATGGCGGTGAAATGACCGACGATCAGCGCGATGCGATGTGCAACATGGGCGAGAGTCTCGGGCTCACGGGCGGTCAGGCGGAGGATTTGATCGACGAATATCTGGAGCAAGCCAGCGGAGCCGCACCGGTCGCAGTCGCCGTGGCGAAGCCCGCGGCCCGAGCCGCCGCACCCGTGGCGAAAGCCCCCGCCGTGAGCGCGCCGCCGAAGCCCGCACCCGCGCCGGTGGTGGCACCGCGCAAGGTGCTCGCGCCCGTCATTTCGCCCCTGGTGGCAGCACAGGAGCGGCAGAAATATCCAAATTTCACGAGCCCCATCGCGATGGAAATGCTGCTCGTTCCATCGGGGCAATTCCTCCAGGGGAGCGAGTCACCGGAATCGGCCGAACACGAGCGTCCGGTCACGCCGGTGACCCTTGGTTGCTTCCACATGGCGCGGCATCCGGTCACGAACGGGCAGTTCGAACAATACGATGCGAACCACCGCAACAAGCGCGCGCCGTGGGCCGATGACCGGCATCCCGTGGTCTATGTGAACAGCCGCGAGGCCGAGAAATTCTGCCAGTGGCTCTCGGTCAAAGAAGGGAAACGCTATCGCCTGCCGACCGAAGCCGAGTGGGAGTACGCGGCGCGCGGCCCGGAAAATCTCGCGTTTCCGTGGGGCGGGCACCTCGACGAAGGGCACTACGCCAACTTCGCGGACAGCCGCACGACCTTCGCCTGGCGCGATCCCGTGATCGACGACGGTTTTGCGGAAACGGCCCCGGTGGGCAGCTATCCGCGCGGCAAAAGTCCGTTCGGCATCGAGGATCTCGCGGGCAACGTCTTCGAGTGGTGCGCGGAGTTTTTTGAAGCTTACAAAGGCAAAGAGCGCACGAACCCGCGCGGTCCGTCCGCCGGCCTGAAGCGCATCTATCGCGGCGGCAGTTGGAAGTCGCGGCCCGGCAACCTGCGGACGAGCGCGCGCAATTTCAATCTGCCCGACTACTCGTCGAACGACGTGGGTTTCCGCGTGATCTGCGAGTGCGAGGCATAGCCGCGAACGATCACGGCAAAATAAAACAGCCAGCCCGGTGCGGGCTGGCTGTTTGAAAAAATCGCGGACCCGGAGTCCGGCGGATGACTAAGCCGGGCTGAAGCGGAACTTCGCTTTCGCCCGCTTGGCGTTGGCCTTGGCCTTCCGTTTGGTGCGCTGCGTGGGCGTCTCGAACGCCCGCAGGCGGCGGATTTCGTCCATAATTCCCTCGGTGTCGAGTTTGCTCTTGAGGCGCTTGAGAGCGCGGTCGATCGGCTCTCCTTTACGAACGATGACTTCTGGCATGGTGATTATTTCTTGGTTGGTTAAGTTTGAAAGGTCTTGGTCTAGCGGGCTGCAAGGCTAGGGGGGCTCGGCCCGCTCGTCAATGCCGGGTTTTGTGGAAAAAACAGGCGTTTTTTGCCGGCTTCGCGGCGGGTGCGGTGGCCGGGCACTCCAGTCCGATGTGGTTCGGTCAATCTGGCTTTAAGCCGCTGAACATCAGTGACCTGAACCTTCTCAAAGCCCTCCCGCGTTGCGTCTGCCTAACGCCGGGCGCTTTTGGTGAATGGCGTGGCTCAGCCCTCCGAGGCCCAAGCGAGCGCTTCCTTGAGCAGCGCCTCTTTTTGGTCTTTCAGGGCTTTGCTCTGCGTGGCGTAATTGGCCTGCGCGCCGGCCTGCACGATTGGGCATGTGGCGCACGCCGCGGTGGTCCGGGCCTCGTTGATTTTCTTTTTCTCGCCGCGCTGGACGTCGGCTTTCAAAGCGTTGAATTTCGCCTTGGCCTCGATCAGTTCGGCGGCGGTGCAGGTGCGGACGCGGACGGTGCCAACAGGTGCCACGGCAACGTGGTTGGCATCGATCTTCAATGCGACGGGGCCGCCGTCTTTGCTGGCGACTTCATAAACGACGCCGGGCACGAGGCTCTCGCGGCCGGTCGCGCGGTTCGGAGTCACAGTCCGCAGCTCCGCGCTGGCGGACTGCAAGACCACGGCGGCGCGGACTCCTCCCTCCGCGGCACGCACAGCGGCGGAGCCGAACAGGGTGATGGTGAGGGTGAGCGTGAGGGAAACGAGGATTTTCATAGGCCGCACCGTAACGACCGGACGGCGCGCGGCAAGACGAAAAAACGTCAGCAGCGGGCGCGGCGGGCGTGTAGCGTGGGGGCCATTTTTTCATCGCGCATGTCCACCATCCTCTACCCGGAAGACCTCCCGATCAGCGCCCGGCGCGCGGAGATCATCGCGGCGTTGCGAGGCAATCAGGTGGTCGTCGTGGCGGGGGAGACGGGGTCGGGCAAGACGACGCAGCTTCCGAAGATGTGTCTCGATGCGGGCCTGGCGGTGCGGGGAAAAATCGGCTGCACGCAGCCGCGGCGGGTCGCGGCGTTGAGCGTGTCGCGGCGGGTGGCGGAGGAGCTGGGCGTGACCTGGGGGCGCGAGGTCGGTTGCAAGATGCGTTTCAATGACGACACCGGGCGCGACACGCGGATCAAGTTCATGACCGACGGCATCCTGCTCGCCGAGATCCAGAGCGACCCGCTGCTCCGCGCCTACTCCGCGCTCATTCTGGACGAAGCCCACGAGCGCTCGCTGAACATCGACTTTCTCCTCGGCTACCTGCAGGGGCTGCTGCGGAAACGCGGGGAGCTGAAGCTCATCATCACCTCGGCGACCATCGACACGGAGGCGTTTTCAAAGGCGTTCGGCGGCGCGCCGATCATCGAGGTCTCGGGCCGGCTGTGGCCGGTGGAAATCCGCTACGCACCGATCGAAAGCCACGCGCGCCACGACGAGGACGCGGACGAACTCAGCCACATCGAGGCCGCGGTGCGCGCGACGGAGGACGCCCTGCTCGAGTCCGAGGCGGGCGACGTGCTCGTCTTCATGCCGACGGAGCGCGACATCCGCGACACCCGCGAACGGCTCGAAGGCAGCCTCGGCGCGAGCGTCGAGGTGATCGGGCTTTTCGGGCGGATGCCGGCCGCGGAGCAGCAGCGCATCTTTGCGCCCGGTCCGCGCCGGCGGGTGATCGTGGCGACGAATATCGCCGAGACTTCGCTCACCCTGCCGCGCATCCGCTACGTCATCGACGCCGGGCTTTCGCGCATGAGCCGCTACAATCCGCGCACGCGCACGAAGCGCCTGCCGGTCGAGGACGTTTCGCAAAGCAGCGCGAATCAGCGCG
>JAYWEB010000428.1:0-7104 GCA_043779575.1 Chthoniobacter sp.
GGCGTTCGCGGATGCAAAAGTGCTCGTTGTCGTCGGATACGGCTTTGGCGACAAAGGTATCAACAAGCTCGTCGCTGATTGGATGTGCCGCTCGCCTGACCATCGGCTCGTCGTAGTGGATCGTTATGCGGACAACCTTTGGGAGAAAGCGCGAGGAGCAATTTATTTTAGGTGGGGCGATTGGTTGAACGAGAAACGGTTGTTTCCTGTGCAAGTTGATTTGAAGGAGTCGAGAATTCCTTGGTCACTGATAGAAGACAAACTGCGACGGGAAGCTCGCTAGGACGAGCTATCGAGATCGCGGTCCTCGCGCACAAAGGAACCGTGGACAAGGCGGGGCAGCCCTACCTTCTCCATCCGCTGCGGCTGATGAGGCGGGTGGAGACGGAGACGGAGAAGATCCTGGCGGTGCTGCATGAGGTGGTCGAGGACAGCCAGCCGCCGCGCTGGGGTTCGACGAACTGCGGCGCGAGGGCTTTTCCGAGCCCGTGCTGGCGGCGCTGGAAGGGGTGACGCGGAGAGAGGGCGAGACCTACGAGGAGTTCATTTTCCGTTCGCTGACCCTTCCGGTCGCCCGCCGGGTGAAGCTGGCCGATCTCGAAGACAACATGGACATCCGCCGCCTGGCCACCCTCACCGACCGCGACACAGAGCGCCTCCGCCGTTATCTCGCCGCGTGGCAAGTCCTGAGCGCAGCGGAATAGCCGTCCGTGCTCCTCGTTCCCACAGGACGCTGGGAATGAGAGGGAGCAGGTGTGCGCCTGTTATTGGCAACTATGGGAAGGCTGCGAGGAACTTTTCCGGGGTCATCACAGGAACGGATGCGCCCGTGAAGTCTGCGATATTCCGTGTGACGATGTCGGCAGCGGCACCGGCGACCATGCACACGACTTGCAGAGCGTCCTCAAAGTCAGCGACGCCTGAACTGCGCCAGCCGGTCGCGGCGCTGTGCCCGACGGCCGGGACTTCAAGGACTGCGAGCAGCCCGTCGATCATCGCACCTGTTGCTTCCGTGCTGTGCTGCCGCCCGTAGTAATACGATCAGCAGGGTATGCCACGCGACCAGCCCGGTGTGAACGCCCCCGTCACGCAATTGCAGCAATCGCTGACTGGCCGCTTTACCAGCTCACGGCAGTCCGGTCGCTTCGAGAATCAGGCAATCCCGCAGGATGTTCGCGTCCAAGGGCACGCGCATGGCTACCGAGTGTGCTTTTCATTGATGTGGGTCAGCCACGCATCCGCCGGGTCTTCGATTTTCCGCGCGGTGCTGCCCCATTTTTTGAGAAAGCCCGTGGGTTGCCGCTGACCGGTGGACGCTTCCCCCGATGGGTGGGAAGCCGCAATCTCAAAGGAGATGATGTCGGCTTCGACATGGAAGCGCACCATGTGGTCCCCGGCTGGGAGACCGAGGGCGCCGAGAGTGGCAGTTTTGGCAACGGTGGGCGGCTGGGATGAGCTACAAATGGGAGGATAGGCGGAAGCTTCACGCAGACAAGCGCCCGCTTGCTTTGAATCTTTCTCGATGGCCGAGGGGGTTCTCGTCATTGGTCCAGAGCCGGGCGTCGGGGTGCATCGCCAAGGCAACGTTCGTATCTACTACCACGCGCATGCGCTACGCCTCCGGCGGGGCGAAGCGCCGCTCGTTCTTCGCCCACCAATCGGCTTTGGAATCCTCGGCGATTTGCATGGCCTCGGCCTTGGACATCTGGCTCCCGGCCACGAGCGACGCGAAGCGGAACGGACGCAGGATGGCTTCGACCTGGGCAATCGCCAAGTCCCCGCGCGGGATGGTGACGCGGATTTCACGGTCGTCTGATTCGACGGTAATCATATCGGGGAGAGTAGGCGGGGCGTGCAACTCAGGCAACTGCCACTTGGTGCGAGGATGCATGGGTGGCAAAGATGACGTTTCGGCGGTTACGCGTCGCCGGCAAACTCGCCGAACTGCCGGAACTTCGCGTAGCGCCGGGCGAGCAGATCGTCATGGGAGAGCTGCGCCAGTTCATTGAGCGCACTGCTGACGGCGGTTTTGAGGTTGGCGATGGCCGCGGCGTGATTCTGGTGCGCGCCGCCCATCGGTTCCGGGATGATGCCGTCGATCAGCCCCATTTCCAGCAGATCGCGCGCGGTCAGTTTTAGCGCGGCGGCAGCCTCGGGCGCGTGCTTGCGGTGCTTCCACAGGATGGCCGCGCAACCCTCCGGCGAGATCACGGAGTAGTAGGCGTTTTCCAGCATGAGCACGCGGTCCGCCACGGCGATGCCGAGCGCGCCGCCGCTCCCGCCTTCGCCGATGACCACGGCGACGGTGGGCGTCCGCAGCACCATCATCTCGCGCAAATTCACGGCGATGGCTTCCGAGATATGCCGCTCTTCGGCGCCGAGGCCGGGGTAGGCGCCGGGGGTGTCGATCAGCGAGACAAAGGGCAGGCCGAATTTCTCCGCGAGGCGCATGAGGCGGAGCGCCTTGCGGTAGCCCTCGGGGTTGGCGCAGCCGAAGTTGCGCTTGATGTTTTCCTTCAGCTCGCGGCCTTTCTGGTGGCCGATGACCACGCACTTTCGCCCGGCGACCGTCGCGAATCCGCCGGGCATCGCGCGGTCCTCGGCGAAGAGCCGGTCGCCGTGCAGCTCGATGAAATTGCTGAACGAAAGCTGGAGGTAATCGAGGGCGAAGGGCCGCGCATTGTGCCGGGCAATCTGCACGCGCTGCCAGGCGGTGAGGTTCTCGTAAATGACCCGTTTGGTCTCCTCGATCTTGCCCTCCATCCGCAGGACTTCGCTGTCGAAATTGATGTCGTTCGCGCGCGAATGTTTCTTCAGATCGGCAAGCTTTTCCTCGAGTTCGACGATCGGTTTTTCAAATTCCAGCGGTTGCAGTTTCATGGCGGATTTATTCGAGGGTGACGGGGTCGCCGGGGCTGAGCAGCGCGCCGAGTTCGGTGAGCGCCGGGCGGGCGAGGGTGATGCCTCCCGCGGCGGGCTTCGAGCTGGGGGTCTCGGGGGCGTTTTTTTCCGGTTGGGGATAAAGGGTGCAGCCTTTGATCGAGATTTCGATCCAGAATTTCGAACTCCAAAAGCCCGGCTCGGTGAAGATGACCCGCTTGTCGTCGAGCCACGCGACTTTGTCCCGGACCTTGCCCACCTGCTTCACGGGCGGGGCGGCTTTGGCCCCCGGAACGGCTGTTTTCTGGTGCTCGGGTGGCCAGGAGAGGATCGGGTAGTGTTTGAAAAAATGGCCCTGGTTCAGCACCGTCACGCGATCGCGCTTGCGGCTGATGATGAGCGAGAAATCCGCCGGGGCGTAGGTCAGCTTCTGCCCGATCTGGAGGTTGAAGGTCTTGAGGTTGTTCGTCCGCAGGAGCATCTCCGGCGAGACCGCCAGTTGCTTTGCCACGCGGCTGATCACATCGCCGGACCTGACGATATATTCCTGCTTTTCCGGGGCCGGCCGGGAGGACAGAAAGAGGGTCGTATTGATGTTGCCGAGCAGGCCTTTGGCTTCGTCGATCTTGCTCGATTCCGGGTAGTGCTCGACGAAAGCGGCCAGCGCCTCGCGCGAATCCACGAGCTTGCCGGCCTTGGTCACAGCCTTCGCCTTTTCAAAATCTTCGACCGTCGGATCGGGCGGCGGCGGCGGCGGCGGCTGGGATTTTTCCTCCTGCAGAGCCTTCTTCGGCTGGATGAACATCTCGTAGGTGAAATACCCCCCGGTGCCGAGGATGGCGACGGCGAGAACGATGAGGAAGAGGGCTTTCACAGGCGACGGCGAGTGAACGGGAAAGCGGAAGCCGAGTCAACGCGGGCGCCGTGCGGACGCCGCCGAATTCCTGCGCCGCTCACAGCAGTCCGCGCTTTTGGAAATCGCCGAAATTTCCGCCCGAAGATTCCTGGATCATGTCGGCGGCGAATTTCAAAAGGCAGATTTCCCAGCCTTCATCCACGCCCTGGATGATGGTGCTGAGCGGATCCTCCGAACGCTCGACATCCTCGCGCAGCCGGCCGATCACCTCGTCGATGGTGCCGTGGAGCACGTTGTCCGAAACGTCCGTCTTGCGAAACTGAAAGCCGTATTTCAACGCCGCGAGCTGCGGCGTGTGCTCGCGCAGCCAGTCGGCAAACGCCTCCGCGCGCTCGCCGAAACCCTCCAGCAGCATGCGGTGGATCTGGCCCGGCGTGATGATCTGCGGGCGCTCCGCGTGCAGCCGCCCGTCGCGCACCCGCACCTGGCCCACGCTGTCCATCAGCTCCGTGACGAGGTAGAAGCGAAAGCTCGTGTCGCCAAACGTGGCGATGCGCCGCTGCGGGGCGACGATTACCTGCGTGTTTTCGATCGCATACTGGATCGTGTCCTCATTGAGCATAAAGGCGGGGAATCTAGGGTCGCGCGGTGGGTGCGCAATGAAACTTTTGCCGCAGATGGGCGGTCCGTTTGCCAGCAACGCGCGCGAGTCGGATGGAAAAAACAGGCCGTCATGCTGAGCGGAGTTCCGGGAGGCTCTGCGACCGGAACGGAGCGAAGCATCGCTGACTGTACGCGGGCGGAGGCGGTCTGGTGAGATGTGCGCCAAAGCTCCGCACCGCCTCCGCCCACGTCCAGTCAGGATTGCGCCGCCCGCCTCCGCCCCCGCGCTGTCTCGCGGACTCGGCTCTTCACTGCGTTTCGCCCACCGCCTTCGCCCGCGGCGAAACTCCGTTCAGGATGACGGCCGTCTTTTTCAAACCGCCCACCGCCTACTCAGCCCGCGATCTCTTCGCCGACCATGAAGCGCAGGAAGCGCCGGATGACGAGGTTGTCACCCAGTTCCTTGCTCTTGGCGGCGACGAGCTGGGCGATGGTCTGGTCCGGGTTCTTGATGAACGCCTGATCGACGAGGCACGCGCCGCTGTAAAATTTGTCCATTTTCCCGTCGATGATCTTCTCGACGATGTTCGCCGGCTTGCCGGGCGGCACCTGGTCGCGGTAGATCGCGCGCTCGCGCTCGGCGAGGGCGGCGGGCACGCCGGTGCGATCGACGCAAACCGGATTCGCGGCGGCGATTTGCAGGGTGATGTCGCGGACGAGCTGCTTGAACTCCTCCTTCGCCGCCGTCTCGTCCCTGTCGGCCCCGACCTCCACGAGCACGCCGACTTTCCCGCCGGTGTGGATGTAGGCGGCGAGCGAACCGTGACCCGTCACCTCCACGCGCGCGCTGCGGCGAATGCGGACGTTTTCGCCGATCTTCTGCACGGCGGTCACGCGGTCGCTCTCGACATCGACGCCGGCCTGGCTGGCGATTTTCCTCGCGAGTTCGTCGGTGAAATTTTTGAAGAGATCGTTCTTTGCCACGAAATCCGTCTCGCAGTTCACCTCCACGAGCACGCCGACTTTTGCACCGGGCAGGATGGCCTGGGCGATGACGCCTTCATTGGCATCGCGGTCCGCCTTCTTTGCCGCGGTGGCCGCGCCTTTCTTGCGCAGCACGTCGATGGCGGCTTCGAGGTCGCCGTTGGTTTCGGCGAGGGCGCGCTTACATTCCATCAGGCCGGCATTGGTTTTTTCGCGGAGGCTCTTGACGAGCTGGGCGTCGATGACAGTGGCAGTGCTCATGGGAAGTTGAGTGTTGAAAGTTGAGTGTTGAGTGACGCGAAAATTGGGAGAGGACGGGTGAGTTGAGTGGTCGTCACTCAACTCTCATCACTCAGCCTCCCCGTGCAGCGCTATTCGCCGACGGCGGCGAGGGCTTCCTGGTCTTTCTTGCTGCGACCGGTATTCGTCGAAACGATGGCGTCCACGAGTTTCTGGAGAACGATGCGGATCGCGCGGATGGCGTCGTCGTTGCCCGCGATGGGATACTTGATGAGATCGGGATCGGCGTTCGTATCCACGATGGCGACCACCGGGATGCCCAGCCGGTTGGCCTCGGCCACGGCAATGCCCTCGCGCATCGTGTCGATGACGACGAGCGCGTCGGGATGCTTCTCCATGTCGCGGATGCCTTCGAGGTTGCGCTTGAGCTTCTCACCCTCGCGCTTGACCGCGGAAATCTCCTGCTTGCCCATCTTGGAATACTCCGGCTTTTTCTCCAGATCCTCGATGTACTTCATCCGCGCGATGCTCTTGCGGAGGGTGGTCAGGTTCGTCAGCGTGCCGCCGAGCCAGCGCTGGTTCACGTAAAACTGCCCGCACGCCAGCGCGGCTTCCTTGATCGCCTCCTGTGCCTGCTTTTTGCAGCCCACGAAGAGCACCTTGCCGCGGCGGCTGGTGATGTCGCTCAGGAATTTCGTCGCCTCATCGATCTGCTCGACGGTTTTGCCGAGATTGATGATGTAGATGGCGTTGCGCTTCTCGAAAATGAACGGCTTCATTTTCGGGTTCCAGCGTTTGGTTTGGTGGCCAAAGTGGACCCCGGCTTCGAGGAGTTCCGTCATCAGTTCGGTGGACATAGAGTGCGTGCGGGTTGTTTAAGGCAGGTGAAAAATGGGCGGAAGGAGTAATGGGAGATTCCGGGGAGCGCAACGGGAATCTTTGGGGAAAATTCGAATATCGAAATCCGAAATCCGAAACAAATCCGAAGGAATGGAAAAGATGGAAAACGGATGGCGGCGCATCCCGCCAATTTTTCGACTTTCACACTTTTGGAATTTGTTTCGGATTTCGATATTCGAATTTCCCCTTCACCGCACCCCGGCCAGCGTGGCCGTTCTCCACACCCAAGGCAGGCTCAGAGCGGCGGCGGCGTTCCAGCCGAGGAAAAAGAGGGGCATCTGCCACGGAGCGTAAGGGCGGGCACGCCAGAGCAGGAGGGCGTCGGCCAGGAAAAAGCCCGCGCCCGCGGCCAGGGCGACGGCGATCCACGGATCGCGCGCGCACTGCCAGACGAGGACGGACTCTGTGGCGAGCAGCGCGACCAGGAGCACCTTCGCCGGGCGGATGCCGATGACGACGGCGGTCGTGCGCCGCCCCACTGCACGATCCGGTTCGAGGTCCATGATTTCGCCGAAAAGGTGGGAGTGCATGGCGAAGAGCGCGCCGAACACGAAGGTGAACCACGGCAGTTGCGGCACGCCGCCGAGCCAACTGCTGAGCACGAAGACGAGCAGGTAGCCGGCCTGGTTCAGCAGATCGCA
>JAYWEB010000429.1:0-7103 GCA_043779575.1 Chthoniobacter sp.
ACGGAACGGCGTCGCGCGGCCTGAGCGTCTATGAATTTTGCCGCCTCACGATCGCCGAGGCGCTGAGCCTTCTGGAGGGCCTCGCACTCACGGAGCAGGAGAGCTTTATCACCTCAGAGGTGCGCCGCGAGATCGGCAACCGACTCAAGTTCCTGGTCGAAGTCGGTCTCGGCTACCTCTCCCTGGATCGCGAAAGCGGCACGCTCAGTGGCGGCGAGGCGCAGCGGATTCGGCTCGCGACGCAGATCGGGAGCGGGCTCGCCGGCTGTCTCTATGTGCTCGATGAGCCGAGCATCGGCCTCCACCAGCGGGACAACGACCGACTCATCGGCACGCTGCGGCGGCTGCGCGATCTCGGAAATTCCGTCATCGTCGTGGAGCATGATGAGGACACCATCCGCTGCGCCGACCACGTCATCGACCTCGGCCCCGGCGCGGGTGCGCGCGGCGGCTACCTCGTGGCGCAGGGCACGCTCGCCGAGGTGCTCGCGGTGGAGGATTCGCTGACCGCGCAGTACCTCAGCGGGCGCGCGAAAATCCCCGTGCCGAAGCAGCGCCACCGCCCGCAATTCGTCGCGCCGCAAAACCGCCAGGACGAACACAACCCCGGCTGGCTGACCATCACAGGCGCGCGCGAAAACAACCTCCAGGGCGTGACCGCGTCCTTCCCGCTCGGCTGCCTGACGTGCGTCACCGGCGTGAGCGGCAGCGGCAAATCCACGCTCGTCGATGACATCCTGCGCCGCGCTTTGTTCCGCCATTTTTACCGCTCGAAAGACCGCCCCGGAAAGTACGCCGCGATCCACGGGCTGGAGCAGATCGACAAGGCCATCGTCATCGACCAGACGCCCATCGGCCGCACGCCGCGCTCGAATCCCGTGACCTACACCGGCGCGTTCGGGCCGATCCGCGAACTCTTCGCCGGCCTGCCCGCCTCGCGCATCCGCGGCTACGAGGCCGGGCGCTTTTCCTTCAACGTGAAAGGCGGGCGCTGCGAGACGTGCGAGGGCGACGGCGTGAAAAAGATCGAGATGCACTTTCTCGCCGACGTCTATGTGGAGTGCGAAGTCTGCCGCGGCCGGCGCTACAACCGCGAGACGCTGGAGATCACCTACAAGGGCAAAAACGTGGCCGACATCCTCGAGATGAACGTGGACGAAGCCGCGCGCTTTTTCCGCAACGTGACGCAGATCCACGACAAGCTCGTGGCGCTCGAAGACGTGGGGCTCGGCTACGTGCGGCTCGGGCAAAACGGCACCACGTTGAGCGGCGGCGAGGCGCAGCGCATCAAGCTCGCCGCGGAGCTGGCGAAAAAGGCGACGGGCCGCACGGTCTATATCCTCGACGAGCCGACGACGGGGCTGCACTTCGCGGACATCCACAAGCTGCTCGAAGTGCTGGCGAAGCTGCGCGATTCGGGCAACACGCTCGTCGTCATCGAGCACAATCTGGAGGTCATCAAGTGCGCCGACTGGGTGCTCGACCTCGGCCCGGAAGGCGGTGCGGGCGGCGGGCGGATCGTGGCGCAAGGCACGCCGGAGGAAATCGCGGCGGTTGAGCAAAGTCACACCGGGCGGTATTTGCGGAGGATGTTATGAAACGGAAAACTTTCACCGTACTCGTCCTGGCTGCGGCTGCGCCGTTTGCCCACGCCGCCGATCCCGTGCTGCTGACCGAGGCGCGGCAGGCGCTGGCGGAGTCGATCCCGCAGGTCGCAGTGCAAAAGCTGAAAACGCTGCTCGCGAAGACCGGCGTGCCACCGGCGGATCGCCGCGCGGCGCAGCTTGCTTTGGGCGCGGCTTACCTCGCGGCGGAAAATGATGAAGCCGCGCTCGCGGCCGTGCAGGTGCTGGCCGACGAGGGCGATGCCGCGGCGCGGTTGCTGCGCGCGCAGGTCTTCGCCAGGGCGGGCTGGTGGAAGGAGGCGCTCGCACTTTTCGGGGAGCTGGCCGCGCCCGCCGACGCGCCCGACGCGGCCCGGCTCGGGCTGGCGGAAAGCCGCGCCGCGCTGGGGCGCACGGCGGAAGCCGTGGCCGCGCTGGAGGCCTTCGTGCGCGACCAACCCCAGCACCCCGCCGCTGCACTCCGTCTCGCCGGATTGCTCATCGAGACGGGCGACGCCCAACGGGCGCGCGCGGTCTGGGAAGCGGCGGCGACACTTTTGCCCGCCGACGCGCTGGAGCGGAAATATCTCGAAGGCCGGCTGCTCCTGCTGGAGGGCCGCGGCGCGCCGGCGCTCGCCCTTTTCGACGAACTCCTGCGCGCGCCGGAGCGGCTCGCCGAGAGCGTGCTTTTCGGCGTGGCGCTCGGTTCGTCCGAGGCCACGCTGCGGCTCAACGGCCCCGACACCGCCGACACGGTGATCGAGAAATTCATCGGGCGCTATCCGGCCAGCCGGTATCTGGACGCCGCCTTTCAGCGGCTCGACCAGATCTACGCGCAGCAGCCGCATCCCTCCGAGACCGTGCTGAAGCAGTGGACCAAAGACGGCGCACCGCGCGTGGCGGCGCTCGCGCGTTTCCACACCGCGCGGCTGCGCCTGCGCGCGAAAAATCCCGACGGCGCGCTGAGGGCGCTGAACGGACTCGTCGAGAATTTTCCCGCCAGTCCGCTCGTGTCCGGCGCGCGGTTGATGCAGGCGGATCTGCTCTTCGCGAAAGGCGACCTGCCCGCGGCCATTCTGGCGCTCGAAGATGCGGAGCGCCGCGCCTCCGACGACGGGCAGCGGGCGGAGGTCGAGCTGCGCAAAGCGCTCGTCCACTACCGGCAGGGCGAGTGGCTGCTGGCGGCGAATTCCTTTCGCGGCGCCGCCGAGCGCTCCGCGCGCCTGCGGCCCAACGCGGCCTACGGCGCCGCGCTCGCCGCGCTCGCCCTCGGCAATCACGAGCGCTTTGCCGCCGACTACCAGATGCTCAATGCCGCCGCGCCCGAGAGCCCGCTGTGCAGCGCGCTCCTCCTCGAGCAGGGGCTCGCCCGCGCCCGCGCCGGCGACGCCCGCGCCGCGGAAACGCTCGGCACTTTCCTCCACCACTACCCGCAGCACCCGCGCCAGAGCGAGGCGCGGCTGGCCCTCGCGGAGCTGGCCTTTGCCGCGGACGACCGCCCCGGCGCGGCCCGCTACCTCCGCGTGGCCAATGAATCCGCGCCGTCCCCCGACACCGCGGAGCACGCCGCCTACCTCGCGATTTTTCTCGGCGACGAAGCTTCCACCCAGCCCGCCGACGAGGTCGCCATCCAGCGCGCCAGCGCGTTTCTCCGCGCCTACCCGCGCTCCGCTTTGCTGCCCGAAGTCCGCATGAAACTCGGCCAGCTCCACGTCCGCGCCGGCGATCACGCGGGCGCCGAGACGCAGTTCACGCTGCTCGCGCAGGAGCAGCCCGCCGGGCCGTATGCCGAGGCCGCGCTCTTCCTCGCCGGGCAGGCCGCCATGCGCAGCATCAATACCGGCGCCGTGGACCGGGCGCTCGCCCTTTTCGACCAGGTGGTGAAACGCGCCGGCGCGCTCAAGCTCCACGCCCGCCAGCAGCAGGCCATCGTGCAGAGCAAACTCGGCCGCGAAAGCGAGGCCGTGCTGCTCTACGACGCCATCCTCGCCGCCACGCCCGCGCCCGACACCGAGCTGCGCTCCGCCGCGCTTTGCGGGAAAGGCGACAGCCTGCTCATCCTCGGCCGCCAGGACCCGAAACAACTCGAAGCCGCCGTCGCCGCCTTTGACCAGCTCGCCACCCTCCCCGGCGTCCCGCCCGCGTGGCGCAACCAGGCGCTCTACAAAAAGGGCCGCGGCCTGAACACCCTCGCCCGCACCGACGAAGCGCTCGCCGCCTGGTACGACGTGCTCGAAAAAACCGCGCCCGAGGGCCGCGACTTCTTTTGGTATTACAAAGCCGGCTTCGACGCCGCCGATGTCTTCCGCCTGCAGGAGCAGTGGAAAAGCGCCGTCGGCATCTACGAAAAGATGGCCAAGCTCCCCGGCCCCCGCTCCGCCGAAGCCCAGGAACGCGCCGCGCAGCTCCGGCTGGAAAAGTTTCTGCCCTGAGAGAGCGTCGAAAAAGTCAAATTGCGAGTCATCCTGAGCGGAGCGGAGTCGGAAAGGCGGGCGTAGTGCAGTCGAAGGACCCCGTGGAATCTCCAGCGACGTCGCCCGTGATTAGACGGGGTCCTTCGACTCCGCTCCGCCCCACCTTCGCCCGCGCGGAACTCCGCTCAGGATAAGCGGGAGTTATCTTCGCACCGCGCCGCGAACGCAGGCTGTGCTTGGATTTCCTGTCGGTGCGGGTTAGGGATCGGGGCGTGGGATTACGATTAAGATTACGATTAAGAATAAGAACCTTGGTGATGGCGCTTGGGGTGCTCATGGGCGCGGAGGGTGCGGCGGGGGATGAGGTGGAGTTGAGGAAGTTCGTTTTCGAAAAAGCGGAGATGGGGCTGCCGTTCCGCATCTCGCTCTATGCGGCGGATGAAACGACCGCGCGGGCTGGGGCGGACGCGGCGTTCGCACGGATCGCGGAGCTGAACGCGGTGATGAGCGATTACGACAGCGACTCGGAACTCAGCCGGCTGTCGCGCACTTCCGGGCAGGGCCAGGCGGTGCCGGTGAGCAGCGCGCTGTGGAAGGTGCTCGTCCGCGCGGAAAACTTTGCGGGCCGGAGCGATGGCGCGTTCGACATCACGGTGGGGCCGCTCGTCAGCGTGTGGCGGCGGGCGCGGCGGAAACAGGAGCTGCCGTCGCCGGAACTGCTCGCCGAGATGCAGGCGCGGGTCGGTTGCAAAAAGCTCCGGCTCGATCCCGCGCGCCAGACCGCCGAACTGCTCGTGCCGGAGATGCGGCTCGATCTGGGCGCGATTGCCAAAGGGTTCGCGTGCGATGAGGCGCTGGCGGTTTTGCGGCAGTGCGGCCTCCCGCGCGCGCTGGTCGGCGGGAGCGGCGACATGGCGGCGGGCGACGCCCCACCCGGCGAACCGGGCTGGCGGATCGAAGTCGCCGCTCTCGATGCCCCCGGGTCCCCGCCGGCCCAAATCGTCTTCCTCAAAAACTGCGGCATCGCGACCAGCGGCGACATTTTCCAGCGCGTGGAAATCGCCGGCCGGCGCTACTCGCACATCGTCGATCCGCGCACCGGGCTCGGGCTGACGGATCACAGCCTCGTCACGATCATCGCGCCCGACGGCATGACCGCCGACGCGCTGTCCACCACGGTCAGCGTCCTCGGGCCGGAGCGCGGGCTGCGGCTCGTCGAGGAAACGCCCGGTGCCGCCGCGCATCTCGTGCGGAAGCCGGGCGGGCAGATCGAGTTCCTCGAATCCGCGCGCTGGCGGGACGTTCCGAAAGTCGGCGGGGAGCGGTGAGGGAGCGAACACGAGTGCGTGATTATTGCTGCGAGATGACCGCGTTTTTTCAAAGCCTCCGGAACTCCGCAGAATGACCCGCCAGTTGAAGTTTTTGCGCAAATGAAAAATGGCCGCCGGGGTGCCGGCGGCCATTTTCGGAAGAGTGCGGGAAGCGCGTCAGAGCACCCGTGTGGTGCCGGGGATGGCGCGCGGGTAGTAGCCGTCGGCGCCGGGATTGACCGGTGTGGGCTTGTCCCAGCCGAATTCCTTGGGCAGCAGCTCGATCTTGGAATCGAGCGCCGCCTGAAACTCGATCTCCTTGCCGGAATACGCCGCCATGCGGCCGAGGATCGCGGTCATGGTGCTGTTGGCCCCGTTGAAGGCTTCGTTGTATTCCGTGTTGTTGCGGATCGCGGCGAAGAGGTCGTCGTGTTCGACCTGATACGCATCTTTGCCCTCGCCTTTGTAGCGCCAGGCTTCGGTGCCCGCCCCGGTGATATTGTGTCCGCCGAGATTCGCGCGGCCCTTGGTGCCGACGGCATACTCGTCCACGCTGCTCCAGCAGCCGGGTTGCTGGCGACATTCGCTGAACAGGATTGAGCCATCCTCGTATTCAAACTGGCAGGCAAAGTGATCGTAGATTTCGCCGTCATCCGGGCTGGTCGTGATCTCGCGCCCGCCCATGCCGCGCGCCTTCACCGGGTAGCCTTTTTTCACCCAGTTGATGACGTCGATATTGTGAATGTGCTGCTCGGCGATGTGGTCGCCGCAGATCCAGGTGAAGTAGTACCAGTTGCGGAGCTGGTATTCCATTTCGGTGAGCTTGCGCCCGTATTGTTTCTCCAAATCGGCGCGCTTTTTCTGCCACGGACGCGAGCCGTTCCAGAAGGCCCGCATCGAGGTCACGTCGCCGATCTGGCCGTCGTGGATGCGCTGGATGGTTTCGAGGTAGCCGGCATCGTGATGGCGCTGGAGGCCGACACCGACCTTGAGGTTTTTCTTTTTCGCCTCCTCGGCGGCGGCGAGCACCCGGCGGACGCCCGCGGCGTCGGAGGCCACGGGCTTTTCCATGAAGACGTTTTTGCCTGCCTTGACCGCGGCCTCGAACATCATCGGGCGGAAACCCGGCGGCGTGGTGAGGATGACGACATCGGCGACTGCGATGGCTTTTTCAAAACCGTCGAAGCCGAGGAACTGGCGCTCCGCCGGGACATCGACGCGGGCTTCGTGCTGCTTTTTCAGATTGCCGAGCGTGGCCTGCAGGCGGTCTTCGTGGACATCGGCCATAGCCACGAGTTTGATCGGGCCGAGGTTGGAGGTATTGAGCGCCTGATCCGCCGCGCCGCCGCCGCGCCCGCCGCAGCCGATGAGGGCGATCTTGAGTTCGTCGGAGCCGGCCGCGTGGGCGAAACGTTCGGCGGCCAGCGAGCCGAGGAGCGCGCCGCCGGCCATGGCGGCGGAGCCTTTCTTGAGGAAGGTCCGGCGGCTGAAGGCGTCGGGCGTGAGGATGTCGGATGGATGATTCATATTTTTGGGAGTTGCGGAGGTGAAGCGCGAAGCTAGGCGGAGCGCGCGGGAGTTGGCGATGATTCATTCATCGCGCGCGATGGAAAAGATTAGGCGCGAAATGGCGGTGCGGCGCGACAGCGCCTTACAGTAGCGCAAGCCTCCGGCCTGCCGTATCGCAGTGCTTCCACCCTGCCTCACGCGCGACAGCGGAGCGCGTATCCGGTTTCCGCGGCGACCCCGGGGGCAAGCGGGACGCATGCGATACG
>JAYWEB010000430.1:0-7100 GCA_043779575.1 Chthoniobacter sp.
GGAAAAAGGCGGGCGCGACTGTGCGCGAGCCCCGGCGGAAATTCAAGGGCCGACCCGTTTGGCGGCGGCGGCGGAAATCCGCGGTCAAAAAAACGCTGCGAAGTGTCTTCGGCCGAGTGGAAGCACAGCTTCCCAGGCAAACCGGCGTTACGCCGCCCTCGGCTTCGTCACGAGGGGCGGAATTGGCCGCTGCGACGCGCTGGAGCCCGACCGGCGCGACAGCGTTTTGGAGTGCGGCGGTGCTCCGCCGCTTTCGGGGTGAGCGCGGCCACGGCGGCCGGCCCCGCGCCACCTGCGCCCGCCCTCCCAAAGCGCGAGGGCACAGGCGCACTCCAAAAGATCGCGCATCTGTCCACTAACCCTAGAAGTAGCGATGGAGAGCCGCAAAAAGCACAAGGAGCACAAAAGGATGGCATTGCCGAAAACGGCAGACTCACCCGCCGGGTCAGCGATTTGCCGAAGCCAGCCGGTCTTTTTTCTCCTGATCTTGTGCCTTCCGTGCCTTTTCGTGGCTCCTCGACTGCATCGTTCCGGCTCAGACTTCGCCGACGAACGGATTCGTCCGCCGCTCGATGCCGATCTTCGTGGCGGGGCCGTGGCCGGGGAGAACGGTGATGTCGTCGCCGAGCGGGAAGAGCTTTTCGCGGATGCCGGTGAAGAGCAGGTCGGTGTCGCCGCCGGGGAGGTCGGTGCGGCCGACGCCGCCGGCAAAGAGGACGTCGCCGCCGAAGAGCAGGCGCTCGCCCTTTTCCAAAAAGCACAGGCTGCCGGGGCAGTGGCCGGGAACGTGGAGGATCTGAAAGGTGACGCCCCCGATGGTTTGCGCGGGAGTTTCGTCGAGGTGAAAGCCGGGCGCGATCGGCTCGATGTCCCAGCCGTAGCCGAACTGCCGGAAAAAATCCGGCACGGTGATCATGGGTTCGCCGTCGGCGTGGTAGCCGACGCGGCAGCCGTGCTCGCGCTGGATGCGGGCGGCGTCCCAGACGTGGTCGATGTGGCCGTGGGTGAGGAGGAGCGTTTGCACGGCGTAGCCGCGGGTGGCGAGCCAGGCGGCGGCGTCCTGCGGGGCGTCGATGAGGATGCCGTGGTCGCGGAGAAAAAAGCAGTTCGTGTCGAAGATGCCGCCGGTGAAGGTGTCGAGATTCATGGAAAGGAGGGGCGCAGTGGAGCGTGGGCCGGGCGGGAGGGCAAGCGGGCGCTGGCGGGGCGGTGGAGGCTTGACGCTGGTGGGCGCGGCCCGGACGCTCGCGCATGCTTCCGTTTTCCGCCGAAAAAATCCCCGCTTCGCCCGATGCACTCGCCGCCGCGCTGGCGGGCGGTTTCGCGGCGCGCGGGGTGGTGGTGAAAAGTGTGCGGGCGGCGGGCGCGGGGCTGGCGGCGCTGACGGAGTTGCGGATCGATGTGAGCGGGGCGCGGTGTGTGCGGGACTTCCGCGTGGCGACGGCTGCGGGAGAGGACGCGGTGGTGGTGCGGGCGGAGCGCTTCGAGCTGGTGGGCGAGCCGCTGGAGTTTGAAGGCATGCCGCTGCGGTTGCGGGTGGAGGCGGCGGACGCGGAGTTTCGCGGCACGGGGCCGGCGGGCGCCGGGGTGCTGCGGCTGGCGAGCGCGGCCAGCGGAGCGGTCGCGCTCGCGGTGGGGCACGCGGAATTGGAGGCGCTGCTGCATCGCCTCGCGCGGGGCGTGGCGGAAAAGCAGGGCGTGGAGGTGCGGCAGACGAAGCTGACGCTGACGGCCCGTGGTCCGCGCGCGCTGTCGTTTCGTTGCGCGGTCACGGCGAAGGTCTTCGTGATGACGGCGGAACTTTCGCTCTGCGGCGATCTGGCCGTGGACGAGGAACTCAACGCCCGACTCTCCGGCCTCACGCTCGGCGGCGATGCGATGATCACGAAAATGGCCGCCGGTTTCGCGCGTCCCTACCTCGACAAACTGGAGGGGCGCGTCTTTCCCCTGCTCGCGCTGGGACTCGGCGGCTTGCGGGTGCGCGCTGTGGAAATCGCCACCACCGACGGGCTGGAGGTCCGCGCGAAATTCGGGCGCGGCTGAGGCTGGCGACCGCTTACTTGGTGGTGCTGGCCGTCGCCGGTTTCGGGGCGCGGGAGAGGCCGATGAGATCGTTGAGGATGTTCAGCGTCTCGTTCTTGATGGTGTCGCGTCCCGGAGCTTTCAGTTCGGTTTCACTTTCCAAATCAGCTTCCTCGTCGTCTGCGGATTCCGCGTTCGCGTCGGGTTTCGCGGTGTCTTCCGCCGGTTTCTTGCCGGGCTTTTCGGCGGTCACGAGTTTCAGCTCGGGCTTGCTCACGTTTTCGAGCGTCACCGTATAGACCTTGGCCTCGGGCGGCTTGAGCTTCGCACGGGCGGCGGTGCGGGCGTCCTTGCGCGTTTTGTCCTGCTCGATCTCAGCGCGCCGGGCTTTTTCATTGAGCGAAACCTTGTTCTCCGCCTGCCGCTTTTTCGCCGCGGCGAGGTCTTCCACGATGTAGCCAAACTCGGGATCGGCGGCCACGCGCGCGGCGGAGCGGGTGGTCAGCTCGGTTTTGAAAAGCGGGCGCTCGCATTTCTCGAATTCCGCGGCCGGGACGGTGTCGTAGGGCAGCGGTCCTTTGAGCGCGCTCTCCCCGATCTCGGCTTGGTCGAAGATGGACGGCAACCGGATGTCGGATTCCACGCCCTTGAGCTGCGTGGAGCCGCCGGCGATGCGGTAGAATTTCTGGATGGTCAGCTTGAGCGCGCCGGCTTCGTTGTTGCCGCTGCCGAGAAACGGCATGATGCGCCCGATTTCGAGCATGGTCTGGACGGTGCCTTTGCCAAAGGTGCTGGTGTCGCCGACGATCAGGCCGCGCCCGTAGTCCTGAATCGCCGCCGCGAAAATCTCGCTCGCACTGGCGCTGAGCCGGTTGCAGCAGACGATGAGCGGCCCGTCCCAGGCGATCGAGGCGTCGCGATCCTTGGAGACATGCTGGTTGCCGTTTTGGTCCTTGGCTTGGACGACCGGGCCTTTCTTGATGAAGAGCCCGGTGAGGTTGACCGACTCCTCCAGCGACCCGCCGCCATTGCGCCGCAGGTCCATGACGATGCCCTGCACGTTCTCCTGCTTGAGCCGGTTCATCAGCGCGAGCACATCCTTGGTCGTGCTCTTGGCGCCTGCTGCTCCGCTGTTCTCCATGTCGGCGTAGAAAGAGGGGAGCACGATCCAGCCGAGGCGGATCGGCGTGCCGTCGGGCCCCGTCCGCTCGATGACTTCCGCCTTGGCTTCCTGCTCTTTGAGTTTGATCGCCTCACGCTTGATCTCAATGATTTTGCGCACGGAGGTGTCGGCGGCGTTCGCGGGGATGATTTGCAGGCGGACGATGGTGTCCTCTTTGCCGCGGATCATCTCCACGACCTTGTCGAGTTTCATGTCCACGGCATCGATGAATTCCTTCTCTCCCTGCGCCACCGCCGCCACGCGGTCGCCGACCTTGAGCCGCCCGTCCTTGGACGCGGGTCCGCCGGGAACGAGTTCGGTGATTTTGGCGTAGCCATCGTCCGGCCGCAGCACCGCGCCGATGCCCTTCAGGCCGAGGCGCATCCCGATCTGGAAGTTCTCCAGCTCCGAGCGGCTCATGTATTCCGAGTGCGGATCGTAGGTCTGCGCGAGGATCGTGAGGAAACCCTTCATCATGTCGTCCTTGGTCTGCTCGCGGAGGTAGCGCAGCACTTGATCGTAGCGCTTGTTGAGCGTCTTCACCGGCGGATTGAGCGGATGTTTGCTCAGCGCCTCCTGGAGCAGCTCGCCCTCGATCCGATCGCGCCAGAGCAAATCGGCCTCGGCTTCGTCCTTCGGCCAAGCGGCTTTCTGCCGATTGAGCTGCACGCTACGGTCGGTGGTGAAATCAAACTTCTGCTTGTCGAGCAGCGCTTTATTTTTCGCGATGCGATCCTCGACGCGCTTTTTGTAGGTGGAGAAAATCGTGAACGCCGGCTCGGTGTTGCCGAGGAGCACGTCATTGCACAGCGTGGTCCCGTACTTCGAGGTGAAGCCATCGACGTCCTTCTGGGTGAAGTAGAGGTGGTTGTAGTCGAGGCCTTCGAGGTAGTTTTTGAGAAACGGTTTCGCGACCTTTTCATCGAGTTTCTGGCGGCTGAAGTGGCCCTGTTCGAGCAGCCGGCCCACGGAAATTTCGACCTGAGCCGGATCGGGATCCTTGGCAAAACCCACCGCGGCGAGGACAATGAGTGAGGTTAGCGGGAAGGCGAGAAAACGAAGCAATTTCATGAAGGTAAATGAGACGTAGGAGGCAGGACGCGGCAAGCTGACAGAATTCCCCTAAAGCGCAAACCGGACCTTCGGGCCGGGGAACTACGGGGAATTTTCCGCGGTTTTTCCGGGCGGGTTATTTGGCTGCGCACGCAGGAGTTTCTCAAATTTCGCCGAGTCATTCGCGTAGGCCGGGTAGGGGCGGATGGCGTGGCGCGGGCGGTAGCGGAAGTGTTTGTAGGGCCAGAGCCACAGCTCGGGGCGCGCGCGGAGGATGGGCTCGAAGGCGTCCCAGCAACGCTGGGCGATTTCCTGCAAGGTCGCGCCCTCGGGCCACTCGACGGCGGGGTGCGCGATGACGCGGCAGGTGCCGTCGGGTTGCGGCCGGGTTTCCACGGGCACGAGGAGCGCGTTCGCGCGCTGGGCGAGGACGGCGTGGAGCAGCGGCACGCACATTTTCAGGCCGAAGCCTTCGATGACCGTGGCGGCCTGGCTGGGGCGCAGGTTGAGGTCGATGAGCATGCCGGTGGCGCCGCGGCGTTTCACGGTCTTGAGCATGCGGAGGATGGAGTTTTCCTGCGCGATGATGGTGTGGCCGCTGATCTCGCGCAGGCCGTTGAAGATTCCGGTCAGCAACGGGTTCTTGAAATTTTCCGCCACAATGGTCGTCGGCAATCCCGCGAAACCGAACGCGAGGCTGGCCCACTCCCAATTTCCCTGATGCACGCAGAACAGGATCGCCCCGCCCGGACTGCGCGCGTGCCGCTCGCGCAAAGCTTCGAAGCCTTCCAGCCGCAGCCATGCGTGGTGGTTCGCGGGCGTCAGGTTCCGCGCCCAGAAAAGATCAAGCATGGTGCGCAGAAAATTCCGATACGAAGCCCGCGCGAGGGCGCGGCGCTGGGCCGGCGTGTAGCGGTCGCCGAAGACACATTCGAGATTGGCCAGCGCCACGCCGCGCCCGCGCGCATCGAGCAGGTAGGCGAGCGCGCCCAGCCCGTTGGCCAGCCGCAGGCAGCCCCGGCGCGAGAGCCGCGGCAGGCCGCGCATGAGCAGGCGGCAGCCGAGTGCCTCGAGGCGATAGCGAAATTCTTTCCAGCGGAACATTGCGGAAAGGATGAAGGATGAAGGATGAAGGCGGAAGAAAAGAGCACGCCGCGCCAAAGGTTCTTCTTCATCCCTCATCCTTCCGCCTTCATCCTTTCCCGATGCTCCTCGAAATCGCGCGCTCGATCCTCGCCCAGCCGACGGCCCCCTTTCACGAGGATGCGGTGCGCGCGGAGATCCTCATGCAGCTCGCGCAATGTCCGCACGTCACGGCGGAGGTGGACGACTTCGGCAATGTCCTCGCCCGCTACCGGCGCGGGGACGGCGCGGCGCGTTATGCCTTCGCGGCGCACATGGATCATCCGGGCTACGTGGGCGGGGAGTTTCTCGGCGGGGTGCCGGTGGAGTATCGGGAGAAAAATCCGCCGGTGCGCGATTTCGGGACGTTCGCGATGTGGGATCTGCCGGCGTTCGAGCTGCGCGATGGGTGCATTTTTTCGCGCGCGTGCGACGACCTGATCGGCTGCGCGGCTATCGTCGCGCTGTTTCACGAGCTGGAGCAGGCGGGCGCGGAAGCCTGTGTCCACGGGCTTTTCACGCGCGCGGAGGAGGTCGGCTTTGTCGGCGCGATCCATCTCGCGCAATCCGGGCGGGTGCCGAAAACGCTGACCATCGTCTCGCTCGAAACGAGTTCGGAAAAAGGCGGGCCGGCGCAGATGGGCGCGGGCGTGATCGTGCGCGTGGGCGATCGCACGTCCATCTTCGACGACGCGGCGACGGCGTCGCTCATGGACGCGGCGAAGCGCGCGGAGATCGGCGTGCAGCGCTGCCTGATGAGCGGCGGCACCTGCGAGGCCACGGCCTACCAGCTCTATGGCTACCGCAGCGCCGGGCTCTGCGCGGCGCTCGGCAATTACCACAACTGCGGCCCGGACATGCAGATCGCGAGCGAGTTTGTCTCCGCGGAGGACGTGGCTGGAATGGTGCGGCTGATGGTCGCGGCGACGACCAGCCCGCCGACCGCCGACCCGCATGCCGCCTTGCGCGCGAAGCTGGAGGCCACCGCCGCGAGCTACGCGCGCTTCAGCGAGCCAAAGTAGGCGAGGTTTCCAACCTCGCCTACTTTGCCAGCGCCGCTTCGATGGCGGCGACGACTTCGGGGCCCCCGATGGCTTTCATGCAGCGGAAGTCGATGGGACACTCGCGGAGGAAGCACGGGCTGCATTCCACATGATGCCGGAGGATGCGGTGGCCGGAACCGAGCGGCCCGGTGAGGCTCGGTTCGGTGGAACCGAAAAGCGCGACGACCGGCACGCCGAGAAAGGCCGCGAGGTGCATGGTGCCGGTGTCGTTGGTCAGGAGCAGGTCGCAGGTGCGCAGCTCGTCCATGAGCTGGGCGAGCGTGGTTTTGCCAATAAGATCGGTGCTGGGGATGGCGGCGGTCGCGAGGACGGCGTCGGCGATGGCGCGGTCTTTTTCGACGCCGAAAACCTTCCATTCGCAGCCGGTCTTTTCGTGGACGACGCGCATCGTTTCGGCGAAGCGTTCCGGCAGCCAGCGTTTCGCCGCGCCGTATTCCGCGCCCGCGCAAAGGCCGATGATCGGCGTGGCGCTCCGCGGCGAACGCCGCGTGGCGCGGACGCCCTCGTCCGCGTTTGTCCCGGCGGACGCCTCCTCCGCCGGAGCTTCGCCGGACGGGGCGTCCGGCGGACGGTCGCGGACGAGGGCGTCCGCGCCACGCGCGAGCGCGCCGGTGATGTCCGCGCCGACGAACTCGGCGAGCGCGAGGTAGTCGTGGACCTGGTGGCGCGGGCGCTCG
>JAYWEB010000431.1:0-7092 GCA_043779575.1 Chthoniobacter sp.
CTCACCGCCTGCTGCCCCGTCGCCGCATCGGCCACCAGCAGCACCTCCTGCGGCTGGAGAAAGTCGCGCAGCCCCTTGATCTCCGCGATCAGCGCCGCGTCGATTTCCTGCCGTCCCGCCGTGTCGAAAATCAGCACGTTCCCCGTTTGCGCCTTCGCCCACTCGACCGCGAGCTTCGCCACTTTCAGCAAATCCTTTTCCCCCGGCTCCGGGGTGAAAACGGGCACGCCCACTTGCTTCGCGAGCTGCGCCAGTTGCTCGATCGCCGCCGGCCGGTGCAGATCGCACGCGATCAGCAGTGGCGCTTTCCCCTGCTTTTTCAGCCACGCCGCCAGCTTCGCGCTCGACGTGGTTTTGCCCGCGCCGTTCAAGCCCACCATCATGATCCGCGCCGGCAGGTCGAGATTCAGCGGCGCATTGTCCCCGCCCAGCAGCGCCGTCAGTTCGTCGTGAAAAATCTTCACGATCTGCTGCCCCGGCGCCACCCCGCGCAGCACCGCCTCCCCCAGCGCCTTGTCCTTCACCCGCGCGATGAACCCCTTCGCCACCCCGAACTCCACATCCGCCTCCAGCAGCGCCATCCGCACCGCGCGCATGGCGTCGGTGATGTTCGTCTCCGTGATCGTCCCGTGACCACGCAGGTCCTTGAAGACGTCTTGGAGCTTATCGGCGAGCAGGGAAAACATGAAAGTCGGGCGCGCAGACTAGCGCAGAAGAGGCGGTTGTCGAGCGGCGGGCCGGGCCGGTGGTGTGTCAGTTTGAAAAAACACGGTCATTCTGAACGCCATTCCCGGCGGGCGAAGGCGGGCGGGAATGGGGTGAAGAATCGCTGACTGTAATGGGCGGAGGCGGTGGGAGTGATGGCGCGCACAATTCACCAGACCGCCTTCGCCCACGGCGAAACTCCGTTCAGAATGACCGTGTTTTTCAAACTGAGCCACCACCTCCGTGCCGCCCGCAGGCCGGCCGGCAGCAGGGCAAAAAAAGTGCGGGGCCGGCGGCCGAATGGCCGACCGACCCCGCTTGTTCCCCCCAGAACAATCGGTGAAATACGTGGGATAAGACCGTGGGCGCGGGACTTTGTTAGGAAAAACTCGCGCTTTTTTTCTTCGCCCCAGACTCTGTGTTGCAAGCGCCGTGCCGCGGATTCGTTCCGTGTTCGGCGCGGCACGGCCTTTTTTTTCATCGCGGCGCTTTCCAAGGCGTTCCGTATCCCGCACCTTCCGCCGCCTCGCCATCTCCAATCAAGAACACCCATGAACCGCCCTCACCCTTTCCGCACTGCCGCCACTGTCCTCCTCGCGACCTTTGCGCTCGCCGCTTCGCCGCTTCGCGCAGCGGACGAACCTTTCCCCATCAAACCCGTGTCGCCCGAGCAGATCGCCGAATACCAGCTCGACGCGGCCTTTTTCAAGAAAGCCACGCTGGTCCAGGACATCCTCATCGCCACGTCGGATAAGGTCTCGGATTTCACCCATCGCGAGGCGGCGTATCAGTTCGACATGGTGATGAAGAGCATCCAGCCCGAGGTCGCCCAGCGCATCCGGGCGCGGAAGGTTTTGTGCGTGCTCCTCGGACTCAAGGAGCTGACTTCCGACGTGCCCATGTTTGCCTCGGACAAGACGGGCAAGGAACTCGACTTCTACAACTGGCGGCAGCGCGGTTTCCTGACCGAGCGGGCGGGGCGTCCGGTGGTGCTCTTCGCGGAGGAGGATGTGCTCGAATACGAGGGTGGCATGCAGACGGAAAGCATCCTGATCCATGAGTTTGGTCATGTGATCCAGGGCGCGGGTTTTGACCGGGAGTTAAACGCGAAGGTGAAGGCGGCGTTTGCGAACGCCCGGAAAACGGGGATCTATCAGGATGGGTATGCGGCGCAGAGATTCCGCCGGGTGCAGAGCGCCACGCCGGTCAGCCTGCTGGATGCGCTGGTGAAATCCTTTCCGGCAGAGACGGCGGAGCTTTTCAAAAAATGCCTCGCGGGCGGCGACATTCTGGTGAACGGCCAAGCCGCGCGCGCGGATGTCCAGGTGACCAAGGAGGACAAGGTGCTGATTGTCTTTGGCGGGCCGAAGGAATGTTATGCGGCGAAGAACTCCGGGGAGTATTGGGCGGAAGGTGTGCAGGACTGGTACGACACCAATCGGACCATGGACCACGACCACAATCACATTCACACCCGGGCCCAGCTCAAGACCTATGACCCGGAACTGGCGAAGCTGTGCGCCGAAGTCCTCGGTGATAGCGCATGGCGCTTCGTGTCGCCCCGCACCCGTGCGGGCCAGGGGCACCTCGCGGGCTTTGACCCAGCCACCGCGCCCAAGTTTGCACAACTCGAACACATCGACCTTGCGGCGCAGGACTACTACGACACGTATTGGAAGGACTTCTGGAAGCGGCTGCGTGAGAAACATGCGGGCCAACCGGCGTCCAAAGCGCAGGAGTAAAGCGGGGCGGGGGAAGTGACGTGGCTGTGTGTCACTCCAGGCGTTTGAGTTCATCCCTCGTCCGGTAGTATGCCTTGATGATCGGAAGCTCCCTTTCAATCGCTGTCAGATCGCTGTGCCTAGCGGCCCAGTCGAACAGCGCCTGCTCGCGGCGGTCGGGACGGAACTGGCGTTCGCGCCAATCCGCCGCCCAGGGCTGCGCGTGCTGGATCCGCGCCATCTCGCGCAGGCCGAGGCGCAGGTTTTCCCGCACCTCGCCTGGCGGCAGCGTTTCCGCGGCGTGGAGCAGCACCGGCCAGGCGTTCGGTCCGAGGTTGAGCTGGTAGGCGATGTTGAAAGCGGGGCCTTCCCCGCGCTTCGGCCCGCGCTCGACGTTGAAGCGGCAGACCCAGCCGATCACGTCGAGATACTGGAGGACGAAGAACAGCGCGAACGTGGCCACGGCATTGCGCCAGATGAGGCGCGTCGCGCCGAGCCCGCGCCGGACGTGCGCGCAGAGGAAAACGAAACCCAGCGTGACGAGGAGCAGGAAGGACGCGACGTACACGCGCTTGGCCGTCATCTCCTCGGTATCGACGTAAAGTTTCAGCCGGAAAAAGACCCCGGCGATGAGCACCAGATTTTGCGCGATCCAAGCGAAGGCGAGACCCTTCAAAGTGCGCGACTGCGTGACCTCGCCGGACTGCTGAAACAGCACCGAGAGCACGAGGCCCGCGAGGACGGTCGCGGCGATGAGACTGTTCACGCCCTCGTGCAGAAACTGTTTCCCGCTCATTCCCTCGGGCACGGCGGTGTGCATCCAGAGGTAGATCACGTCGATGGTATTCACGGCGAAAAAGAGGGCGTTCAGCGCGGCGAGGATCAGCACGCTTTGCCAAAAGGCGACGCCGGCATCCGAGCGCCGCCACTCCGCCAGCGGCTGCGCCCAACTCCGCGGCTCCGCGCTGCCTGTGCGCGGGCGGATGAAGACCAGCGCGACCGTGCCGAGGAAGATACAGAAAAAGATGCGCAGGATCGAAAAGTCGAAACTCAGAAACCAATTCACAAAACGTTCGCCAAAGCGCCCGAGGTATTCCGCGAAGATGCGATTGCCCGACGAGAAGACGACGGCGAACACGGCGAGCAAAACCACCGCCGGCAGGCCGATGCGCAACAGCCGCGCGATTTTTTCTCCGAGCCTCCAGTTGGTGCCGGGCTTCGAGAGGGGCTGCTCTTTGAGCGCACCCACGACCCACGCCCACCGCCCCGCGCCGGCCAGCCACGCGAGGAACGACTCCGACCAGCGCGCCCATCCCGCTCGCAGTTGCGGGTAGCAGAGTTCGCCCATCAGGATCGCGAACAGCGCCGTGATGACAGCGAGGTTCGTGAAGGACCTCTCGACCGCCGTTTGCGCGGCCGATGCGAGCAGCAGCGCGCAGGGCACCAGCACCCGCGCTTGCAGCGCAGCGCGCCCGTGCCGCAGCAGCATGACCGCCGCGACCGCCGCGAAGTAGATCGCCAGCGCCAGCCCAGGGGTGTGGTTCCAGAAAAGGAAATCGCCTAGGACCGTGAGCGCGCCGGCGGCGAGGAGCGTGGGCGGCAGGCGCTCCCCCTCGGCGAGTGCGCGCGTCCCGGCGGGTGGAGTGGATGGGAGCGGAGAGACAGCAGGAGGATTCATCGCACAAAAGGAGAGACGCCCATCCGACAGCCTGCCGGCGCGCGCGTTCATCCTCGCGCATCGTGGCAAGGCGTGACATTTTTCCGCCATGCCCTCGCGACCCAACAAAAAACCCCGCACCAAGCCCGGAACGAAACCCGGAATCGTGGAGGGGCTGGCTGGCGCGGATCAGGCTTCGCAGCAGCGGCACCGGGAGAAAACGGCGAAGGCCATTCTCGGGAAGTTTCAGGGCCGCAAATCCATCTGACGGCGCGACTGTCAGTCGGCGCCGGGAACTTCGCTGCCGGCAAAGGGGAGGGTGGTTTTCGCCACGTCGAGGAGCGGGCCGAGTTCGTAAATGTGCGTGTAGCCGTAAGTCGCGAGCGCGATGTAGGTGGAGATATTCAGCGAGGCGGGCGCGGCCTTGCCGGCGAGGGAGCGCGGGGCGCCGAGGAAGTTGTTATTGCAGTAGATGAGCACGCGCGTGTCTTTCGCCGGGAGCACGGCGGCCAGGGTCTCGGCGGTGAAATCGGTGAACGGCAGGCTCACCGCGCCGCGGATGTGGCGCAGGGCGAATTTGTCGGCGCTCCGGGCGTCGAGCACCACGGTGCGGCCGTCCGCCATGAAGGCCGCGAATTGCTCCGCGGTGACCCGGCGCTGCTCCCGGATGGGGGCGACGGCGCGGGCGATTTTTTGAAACTGCGCGTAGTCGATGAGGCGGTTCGGAATCGGCTCGGCGGCGCGCAGGCTGGTGCAGAGGAGCAGGGCGGTGAGGATGATTTTCATGCGCGCAAGGTCGCCGATCCGGCGCGCGGAGGTGTCAGAGCGACCTGCGAAGTTTGTCAAAAAAATGTCAGCCGCGCCGCACTCCGCGGTGGCCGGTTTGACCTGTTGACCGCCGCCGGGTGCCCCCCCATATTCCCGGCCCTTTTCATGCCGCTCTCCCGCACTCGCAATTTCTGCATCATCGCCCACATCGACCACGGGAAAACCACGCTTTCCGACCGGCTGCTGCAATTGACCGGAACCGTGGCCGACCGCGACGCCGTGGACCAGCATCTCGACGCGATGGATCTAGAACGCGAACGCGGCATCACGATCAAGATGCACCCGGTGGCGATGACCTATAAGGCGAAGGACGGCCACACCTACAAACTCAACCTCCTCGACACCCCCGGCCACGTGGATTTCGCCTACGAAGTCTCCCGCTCGCTCGCGGCGTGCGAGGGCGCGCTCGTCATCGTGGACGCCGCGCAGGGCGTGGAGGCGCAGACCGTGGCGACCGTCCACCTCGCGAACAAACAGGGCCTCACGATCATCCCGGTGATCAACAAGATCGACCTCCCGAACTCCGACATCCCGACGGTCAAAAAGCAGCTCGAGGAAATCCTTTCGATCCCCGCCGAGGAGGCGCTCCTCGCCAGCGCGAAAGCCGGCATCGGCATCGCGGAAATCCTCGAAGCCGTCATCGCGCGCATCCCGCCGCCCAAGAAATGGCCGGACGAGAAAGTGCGCGCGCTAGTCTTCGACTCGACCTTTGACACCTACCGCGGCGTGGTCACCTACGTCCGCATGATGAGCGGCTCGATCAAGGCGGGCGACGGCGTGAAGATGATGAGCAACAACCGGCCGTATGAGGTGAAAGAGGTCGGCGTTTTCCGCCCGAAGATGCACGCCATGACCGTGCTGCACGCGGGCGACACGGGCTACGTCATCGCCAATATCAAGACGACCTCGGAGATCAAAATCGGCGACACCCTCACCGGGACGCACACGCCGGCGACCGAGCCGCTGGACGGTTTCCAAGTCGTGCAGCCGATGGTTTTCAGCGGCATCTACCCGATCAACACCGCCGACTTCGAGCACCTCAAAGCGGCGATGGGCAAGCTCCAGCTCAACGATTCGTCCTTCGTCTTTCAGGCCGAATCGAGCGTGGCGCTCGGCTTCGGTTTTCGCTGCGGCTTCCTCGGCCTGCTGCACATGGAGATCATCCAGGAGCGGCTCCGGCGGGAGTACAACATGGACATCATCGCCACCTATCCGTCCGTGATTTACGAGGTCGTGAAGACCAACGGCGAATCGCTCCAGGTGGACAACCCCGAGTTTCTCCCCGATGCCAGCGTCATCGCGGAGATCCGCGAGCCCATCGTGAAATGCTTCATCATGGTGCCCAACGAATACATCTCGGCGCTCATGCAGCTCATCATGGACAAACGCGGCATCCTCGACCACACCGAGACGCTCGACAGCAAGCGCGTGATGCTCTCCTGCGTCCTGCCGCTCAATGAGATCGTCGTGGATTTCAACGACAAGATTAAGTCGCTCACCCGCGGCTACGGCTCGATGGATTACGAGCACGCCGGAACCCGCGCGGAAAAACTCGTGAAGCTCGACATCCTCGTGAATGGCGAGCCGGTCGATGCGTTCTCCAGCATCGTGCATCGCGACAAAGCCGAGGCCCGCGGCCGGCAGCTCGCGGCGAAGCTCAAGGAAGTCATCCCCACGCAGCTCTATCAGGTCGCCATCCAGGCCGCGATCGGCGGAAAAATCATCGCGCGCGAAAGTGTGAGCGCGATGCGCAAGGACGTGACCGCCAAGTGCTACGGCGGCGACATTTCGCGCAAGCGCAAGCTGCTGGAGAAGCAGAAGGAAGGGAAGAAGCGGATGAAGTCCATCGGCCGCGTGAACATCCCGCAGGAGGCGTTCATCGCGGTGTTGAAAACCAACTGATGCGCGCGCTCGCCCTCCTCGCGGTCGCGCTGTTTCTCGCCGGTTGTGCCAAGGACAATGACGACCGCGCGTTTTTCAACTCCGGCTGGATCAAGCCCGAAGAGGGTGCCAACCGGCGGATGTACGGGTTGCCTGAGCGGCACAGCACCGATAAGCCGGACCGCGCGGACGCGCGCTGATTCCGGCGTGCTTGCGAGCTGCGCGGAACGCCCGCTGGCTCGATGGCCGCGGAGCGGTCAATGAAGGTAGCCGTGGACTTCAGTCCACGGTCCTCGGGTG
>JAYWEB010000432.1:0-7082 GCA_043779575.1 Chthoniobacter sp.
GGGGAAGCGACCGCCGCGCTGGGTGGTTTTTGACTTCGGGTTTCGTCATGCCCTCGTCATTCGTCATTTTCCCCACCCGCCTCCGCCCGCGAAAAGTTAGAGGTCCCTCGACTGCGTTTCGCCCCCCGCCTTCGCCCACGGCGAAACTCCGCTCAGGATGACCGGTTGTTTTTTCCACCCACCACCCGCCACCCACCCCGCCGCGCCGACGCGCGCACCGGGGTTGCCACTTCCGCCTTCCGCCTTCATCCTTCCGCCTTTTCCTCAATGACCACCGTCCGCCGCAAACCCTACCCGTTTTCCACTTTCGAGCCCAAATGGCAGCAGCACTGGGATCGCGCGCAGACTTTCCACGCGCCGAATCCCGGCGACCCCGGCTTTGACGCCACCAAGCCGAAGTACTACGTGCTCGATATGTTTCCGTATCCGAGCGGCGCGGGGCTGCATGTCGGTCATCCGGAGGGCTACACGGCCACGGATATCGTCTCGCGGTATAAAAGGATGCGCGGCTGCAATGTGCTGCACCCGATGGGTTGGGACGCCTTTGGCCTGCCGGCGGAGCAGTATGCCATCAAGACCGGCCAGCATCCGTCCGTCACCACCGCGCAAAACGTGGCGCACTTCAAAGGCCAGCTCCAGCGGCTCGGCTTCGCCTACGACTGGCAGCGCGAGGTCAACACGACCGACCCAGGTTACTTCCGCTGGACGCAGTGGATTTTCCTCCAGCTCTACAACAGTTACTTCGATCCCATATCAAAGGTAGCGCGACCTATAGCGCAGCTTGAAGATGCGCTGTCTGAAAAGCCAACATGTGACGGTTGGCCAAACCACAATTGGCTCGAAGCCATGAACCATGGCTATCTTGCAAAGGCACCCGATAAGCGCTCCGAGTTCCGCACGGAAATAATCGACCAGTACCGCCTCGCTTACGTCTCTGAAGCACCGGTTAATTGGTGTCCGACCCTCGGAACCGTGCTGGCTAATGAAGAAGTAATTGATGGAAAAAGTGAGGTGGGAGGTTTCCCTATTGAACGTCGACCAATGCGTCAGTGGATGCTGCGCATCAAAGTATACGCTCAACGTCTGATCGACGATCTAGACGGTCTCGACTGGCCTGAGTCGATCAAACAACTCCAACGCAACTGGATTGGTCGCAGCGAAGGAGCAATGATGTCTTTCAACTTGGATGGATCCGATGGCTGGTTGAGTGTCTTCACAACGCGTCCCGACACGCTTTACGGCGCTACATACATGGTTCTCTCCCCTGAAAATCTAGCCGTGGACATAATCACTACTAACGCTCAGGCAGAGGCGGTCTCGGCCTACCGCGCAGCCATCTCTGGCAAATCAGACCTCGAACGTACCGACCTAGCGAAGGACAAGACCGGTGTATGGACGGGCGCTTTCGCCATCAATCCGGTGAACGGCGAGCGCGTCCCGATCTGGATCGCCGATTACGTGCTCACCGGCTACGGCACCGGTGCGATCATGGCCGTACCGGCGCACGATGAGCGAGATTGGGAATTTGCCAAGAAGTTCGCGCTGCCCATCCGCGAAGTTGTCTCCGCCACGCCGCGCATGAGCGTGGGCCACAAGGCCGCGTGCGCCAGCGAACCGCTCGAATGTTTCGTCGGCGAAGGCTTCGCCGTGAACAGCGGCCCCCTCGACGGCCTCTCCACCGCCGATGCCAAAGTCGAGATTTTGCGTCTGCTCGAAGCTCAGGGCGTCGGTCAAAAGCACACCAACTACAAGCTGCGTGACTGGCTTTTTTCGCGGCAGCGTTACTGGGGCGAGCCGTTTCCCATCGTGTGGGAGGACGGCCAGCACCGCGCGCTCTCCGCCAGCGAACTGCCGCTCACGCCGCCCGCGATGACCGATTTCAAACCCACCGGCACCAGCGAACCTCCGCTCGCCAAGGCCACGGACTGGCTCCGCTATTCCGAGAAAGCCACCCGCGAAACCAACACGATGCCGCAATGGGCCGGCTCGTGCTGGTACTACCTCCGCTACTGCGACGCGCAAAATGCGGAGCGCTTCGTCGGCACCGAAGCCGAGCGCTACTGGATGACCGGCGCAACGGATTCCAATCTGAAATCTGAAATCCAAAATCTGAAATCCAAAGGCGGCGTCGATCTCTACGTCGGCGGCACCGAGCACGCCGTGCTCCATCTGCTCTACGCGCGGTTCTGGCACAAGGTGCTGCACGACCTCGGCCACGTCAGCACGCCCGAGCCTTTCCAGCGCCTCGTGAACCAGGGGCTGATCCTCGGCGAGGACGGCCAGAAGATGAGCAAGAGCCGCGGCAACGTCGTCAACCCGGACGACGTCATCGCCGAGTACGGCGCGGACGCTTTGCGCGGCTACCTCATGTTCATGGGGCCGCTGGAGGCGACGAAGCCGTGGTCGATGACCGGCGTCGAGGGCATCACGCGGTTCCTCGCGCGGGTGTGGCGGCTGGTCATGGAGGAGCAGCAGGATGGCTCGTGGGCGCTCGGTGCGGTGAGCGCGGAAGCCGAGCCGGACAAGGCGCAGCTCCGCGTCCTTCACGCCTCGATCAAGAAAGTCACCGCCGACATCGAGGCGCTGAGTTTCAACACCGCGCTCGCGCAGCTCATGGTCTGCACCAACGCCTTCGTGAACGTCTCCCCGCGCCCGCTCTCCGCCGTGCGCACGCTGCTCACGCTGCTCAATCCCTTTGCCCCGCACCTCACCGAGGAGCTGTGGGAAAACCTCGCGCAGCGCTTCGGCGACGCACCCGGCCAGCTCGCCGACGTGCCGTGGCCGACGTGGGACGAGCGCCTGCTCATCGACGACGAAATCGAAATCGTCATCCAAGTGAACGGCAAAGTGCGCGACAAAATGGTGGTGCAAAAGGAAGCGACCAAAGACGAAGTCGAAGCCGCCGCCCGCGCGTCCGCGAAGATCGCCGAGTGGACCGCCGGCAAGGAGATCAAGAAGGTCGTCGTCGTGCCGGGGAAGCTCGTGAACATCGTCGTCGCGTAGCCGGAGCGATGCACCCGGCGCCGTGCCCGCCCGGAAACCGGCGTTGCGGCGGATGAGCGCGGCTGCTAGGAATCCGTATCGCATGGCACCCACTTCGCAGACTCCCGATGGCATCTTCCGGCTCGACGGCGAAGTCGATCTGCACCGCGCGCCGGAAATCCGCGCCGCCCTCGCCCCGCTCCTCGCGCAAAAAACTCCGCGCCTGCTCGTCGATATGACCGCGGTCAGCTACATCGACAGCTCCGGCCTCGCGCTCCTCATCGAATCCCTCCAGCGCGTGCTCGGCTACGGCGGCACGTTTGCGCTCTTCGGTTTGCGCGAGAGCGTCCGCGCGATCTTCCACGTCGCCTGCCTGGATCAGGTCTTCCGCATCTTCCCCGACCAAGCCGCCGCCCTCGCGTAGTCCGGCCGAGGAAAGCGGTGGATTCTTTCCGCCGGACTGCGGATACTCGCGGGCAGCCCCGGCCCTGGGCGCGCAAAAATTCGAATTTTCTTTCATCGAAACGCCGCCTCCGGGGTTAGTTCAGCTCATCACCAGCCCCATGGACATTTACATTTTACGCGACGGCAAGGAAATCGGGCCGTTTAGCGAGGAAACGACGAAGACGCTGCTCGGACAGGGCAGCATCAGCGAAGCCGATTTCGCCTGGCACCCCGGCCTGCCGAAATGGATCGCGCTCGCGACCGTGCTGAAGCCCGTGCCGCCCGTCCACGACGCGCCGCCACCTCCTCCACCCACTGAGCCGAGGGCGGAACTGCCCACTTTCGCATCGGCCGCCCTGGCCCCGACGGGGGTGGAGCCTGCCACGGAAAAACAGAAGGCGCTGCTCGTGTACCTCGGCATCCCGTTTACCGCCGCCATCACAAAAGATCAGGCCGCGCTGCTGATCAACGAAACCATCGAAGATCCGCGCAAAGCCGGGCTGCTGACGAAGTGGAACACCGAGCGCATCAAGATTCGGCCCGACCTTTTCGCCGCCGAAATTCAGGAGCAAAAGGAAGCCCGCGCGGGCGAGTATTTCGAAATCTGCCAGACCGAGGGAGCGGACTATTTCACGAAGATCACAAAGGCGCATTGCCAGGTCCTCGTGGGCTTTCTCGACGGCAAATATCCCAAATGGAATGAGGATCCGAAGACCGCGCCGCGGAACTATTTCTTCCCCGCGGTCGCCGAAAAATTTCCGCAGCTCGTGGCCAAGTCATGGAAACGGAAGCTCCACTACGACACCGGACCAAACGTCGCGGGCGACGCCGGAGCCAAGCGCCCGGCGACGGGCAAGCTGCACAAGAAAAAGGCCGCGCCGCGGCTCCCCCTGGCGTCCATCGCGCGGGGTTTTGTCTTTGCCGTCCTCCTGCTCGGGATGTTTTTTTTCGTGAAAAAGGTGCTCGCCCCAGGGGAGGAAAAACCAGCGCCGCCGCCGCCGCAAACCAGCGGTGGCCCGGCGGAAAAGCCCGCCCCCGTGCCGCCCAACCCCGAAGCTGCTGCCGGCGGCGAGCCAGTCGCGGCGGCCGATCCCTTTGCCCCGGCACCCGCTGAACCCGCTCCGCCCGCGGCTCCCACAGAGCCCGCCGAGCCGCCCAAGAACCCGGACCCGAAAATGGCGACCAATCCGGCGGACCCGCTACCCGGTTTTCCCGCCGATCCGCTCGCGCCTGCACCCACGGCTCCCGTCGCGACCGACCCGCTCGCGCCGGCCGCCCCGACCGCGACACCCGCCGTCCCGACCGCAGCTCCCGGTGAACCTGTGGTCGCCGCGAAGAGCGTGCTCAAGCTGACCAAGCCCGTGGAGGTGCAGCTCGCCTATGGCAAAATGAAGCTCCCCGCCGGGACGAATGTGAAATTCATTTCCCACGAGGGAAACCTCGTGAAGGTCGCCTACCTCAATACCGTGCTAGCCATCCCGGCGGCCTCCACCGATTTCGGCGTGCCGGACGCCGCGCCCCCGGCGGCACCGGCTCCCCCGCCTGCTCCCACGGTCCCGCCGACGACTCCACCGGCGGCCGACCGGTAAGCCTGGAAACGGCGATGGGAAGAACCGCAGATCACGCAGATCACGCGGATGGAAGAATTCCTGCTTCACCCGCGCGAGTTCCTTTTTTCATCTCGCTAATTTCTTCCGCGTAAGCCGGCTCGGCGGCGGCGGAAACGGCCAGCAGAACCAGCACGCAGCCGAGGGAAAATGTGGATTTCATGGGCAAAACGGAGCCGCCGCGCCAACGGCAAACCAAGCTGTTGAACCTCACCGATCCTTCTCGATGTCCTTGATGATCTTGTCGAAGACCTCCGCCATTTCTCCGCGGATCTGCTGCTCGCCAGTGAGCTGGCGCTGGAAGTAATCGTAAGTCATGTGCGCTTGGGCGCCCGTCGTGTCGCTGCGGCAGGCGTTCTTGATGAAGGCGATGAAATTCAGATTGATCTGGGCCAGATCCTTGGCGCTCTTGCCCTGGCCCTTTTTCGAGGCCTGCCACTGGTCGATGCGCGGTTTGATGGCCGGGTTGTTATGCGCGCCGAGCGACACGCGGCTGTCCTTGGCGATGTCGATCAGGAACTTTTCCAAGTCGGCGGTGAGCTGCTCGATCTTCTCCATTTCCCCCGCTTGCGCGTAAAAGGCCGGCCAGTTCACGGGCTCCCACTTTTTTACGCTGTCCAGGCGGTAGCCGAAGCGCCGCACCACCGGCTTGGCCAGCACTTCTTTCGTGGCCGCATCGTATTTCTTGATCGTCAGGTAAGTCGCCACGCCGATGACCTTCCCGCTTTTCAAATGAATGATCGGGCTGCCGCTGTTCCCCGGCTGGAAGGGCGCATCCACCTCCACGCGATCAGGCCCGATGCCGACGATTTTCCCGACGATGGTATTGATCACGCCGCCACCCTCCGCATTGCCCAGCACCACCACGGCGTCGCCAATGGCGGCATTTTGATCCACACCGACCATGATCTCGATCGCGGGATTTCCCGGAGGGAGCGCCGTGAGAAAAATGTCATGGCCAGCGGCGATGGCTGGGGTGCCGAGCTGCACCTGCGTGCCTTCCAGCGTTTTGAAACCCGCGCCGCGGACGCCAGCCGCGACGTGGGCATTTGTGAAAAGAAAAGTGGTCCCGCGGAGCCGCCCGATGAAGCCGCTGCCAGCGCCGCTGGTGCCGCTCACAAAGACCAGCGAACCGCTGGATTTCTTCATCATCTCGGACGCCGCTGCCTGCGTGTCGGGATCGATGTTCGATGCGGTCGGACTACCGGAGGGCAGGGCTGCGGGCGGGCCGGGGAACGGCGCGACCGCCCGGCCCGGCCCGCCGCCAGCCTGGGCGCGGACGGTGGCCGTGCGAACCGGGGGCACCGCCACCCCTTTTTGCATGAAGCGCTCCGGCGAATCTCCACCGCCATCCATCGGCACCCGCGGCGTCCCCTCCCGAGACTGCCCGTGGGCCAAAGGGAAAGGCGTCGCCATAAAAACAAACGCGGCGAGCCTCATGCAGGGAATCGGATGGCGCATGACCGGGAGGATTATCGCAGGATTACGGTGGTGGAAAGGGGAAATCTGCGCTCTTTCAGCGGCGGCTGGCGTGCGCAGTTTGGCGTTCAAGCCATCCGTTTCACCGCCACCCACCGGCATGGCGCAACGCACGGATTCCAACGCCAATTGGAAAAGTGACCCTAACGGGATTCGAATCCGATGAGTCTGCTGTTTTCGTGACCGATAGACTATGGGGTATAGTTCTTATTTGCAGTTACTTACGAGATTCGTTCGCAGCTTGAGGCAAAGATGACAGGGTCACTAAAGGGCATGAAAAACCTGTTGATTTGTCACGTTTTGTCACGGCTCATTTAATCGAATTTCCGGCGTATCGGTGAGTGAATTTCGGGTGGCGGAGCGGTGGATCGTCCAAGCTCATGCGTTCTGCATCTCGGAGGCAGAGAGGCTCACTTCTCTGAAAAATGCGCCCGGACGGGCGCTATTTGGTTCCCTCCGCAAACTACTGCTACGGGGTGATCTCATGAGCCACCACTAAACACCAAACCCATCCCAACAACAAAAAAGGGACTGACGAGTTTGCAGCTCGGCAGTCCCTAAAATTTTCGA
>JAYWEB010000433.1:0-18129 GCA_043779575.1 Chthoniobacter sp.
ACATTTTCACCGAAGGCGTCGCCGCCCGCCACGCCCGCCACGCGGAGCTGAACGCGATGGTCCACGACTGGGTGAAAGCGCGCGGCTTCGAGTTTTTCGCGCCCGCAGGCTTCCGCTCGAAATCGCTGACCTGCGTGGCCAACAGCCGCGGCATCGACGTGGCCGCGCTGGCCGCGAACATGAAAACGCGCCACCACATGATCATCGACGGCGGCTACGGGAAGCTGAAGGGCCAGACCTTCCGCCTCTCCAACATGGGCGACGAAACCCGCGCGACCATCGCCGAACTCATCGCCGCGCTCGACGACTCGCTGGCCGCGTAAGCCATCGTGAACGACACCATCGCCGCCATTTCCACGCCGCTCGGCGAAGGGGCGATCGCGGTGCTGCGGATGAGCGGGCCGGGCGCGGTGGCGATCGCGGAGCAGGTCTTTCGCGGGAAAGTGCGCGCGGAAGATGCCTCGGCGCGCGTGCAGCATCGCGGCGCGATCCATGACGGCGAGCGCAAGCTGGATGACGTGCTGCTCACGGTCTTCCGCGCACCGCACAGCTACACCGGCGAGGACGTGGTGGAGATTGCGGGCCACGGCGGCGTGCTCGTGGTGCGGCGGATTCTCGATCTGCTGCTGAAAAGCGGCGCGCGGTCGGCGGAGCCGGGGGAGTTCACGCAGCGGGCGTATCTCGGCGGAAAAATGGATCTCACCCAGGCCGAAGCCGTGATGGATCTCATCACCGCGCAGACCGATCTCGCGCTGCGCGCCGCCACCGAGCAGCTCGAAGGCCGCCTCGGCGAACGCATCCGCGCGCTGCGCGAGCGCCTGGTCGAACTGCTCGCGCACGTCGAGGCGTTCATCGACTTCCCCGACGAAGACATCGACCCCGACACCGGCGACGCGCTCCGCGCCAAACTCGACGCCGTGTGCGCGGAGACCGCCGCGCTCCTCGCCACCGCCGGCCAGGGCCGCGTGCTGCGCGAAGGCGTGCGCACCGTCATCTACGGCACGCCCAACGTCGGCAAATCCTCTCTCCTCAACCTTCTCCTCGGCTACGAGCGCGCCATCGTCAGCGCCCGCCCCGGCACCACGCGCGACGTGATCGAGGAAGTCATCAACCTGCGCGGCTACCCGCTCCGCCTCGTCGATACCGCCGGCATCCGCGAGAGCGACGACGAGATCGAGCGCGCCGGCATGGCCCGCACCCGCCAGCAGATCGAGCGGGCCGATCTGGTGCTGCACATCGCCGATGCGAGCGCCCCGCCGCGTGGCGCGGGCGCCCCGTCTGCGATTGTCCCCGCGGGTGCCCCGCCCGCAGAAGCATCGGCGGACAGGGGCGTCCGCCGGACAAACGCGGACGGGGCGTCCGCGCCACGCGCGGCGGAGATCCTCGTCCTCAACAAGTCCGACCTCGGCGAGCACCCGAGCTGGGCCGGTGTCGGGGCCGTGCGGATTTCGTGTTTGGAAAACGCGGGCCTCACCGCGCTCGAAGACGCCATCATCGCCCGCATCACCGGTGGCCAGGCCGCGCACCGCGACTGGTCCGTGGCCATCAACGCCCGCCACCAAGCCTGCCTCGCAAAGGCGCAAGATTACAGCCACGCCGCCCACCGCGCGCTCACCGACAGCCTCTCCCCCGAATTCATCGCTGAAGAACTCCGCGGCGCCCTCGACGCCGTCGGCGAAGTCGTCGGCAAAGCCGACAGCGAAGAAATCCTCGGCAAAATCTTCAGCACGTTTTGCATCGGGAAGTAGGCGGCGGGAACGCCTTCAGCGGCGTCGCTGGGCTCGCGAGCAAAAGGACGCCCGGCAGCGTGCTTACGCAGATTGCACCTTCTCCCGCCACTGCCGCACGCTGGTCATGTCCAGCCGTTCGCCTTTGAACTCGATCTACTTCACCGGCTTCGTCCCGTTTTGGCTTTCGCGTTTGAGGACGCTGCTGATTTCCATCCAGCGCACGTCGGCGAACTCGCGCATCTCCTTCCCGACCGCTCGCCCGTCTTCAGGAACACCACATGGGCCGCGCCAGAGTTCCTTGAGTTGGAAAGACTCGCTGTCCGCCAGCTTCAGCACCAGCGTCGCATAGAGGTCGTCGAGAAAGCCCTTCACCGCGCAGCTCGCGAAGACCGCCGGATGCTCCAGCACCGCCGGGCGATAGCGTCTTCAATGGCTCGGGAAGACGAGCTTGTCTGCCTGGCGCAGGCAGAGGGCGCGCTGCTCCAGTTGCCGCTCCATCTCGCCCAGCACCACGCGCTCCTTGGCGGGCGGCAGGCGCTTCATCTCCACGGGAGTGCCGTCGCGCCCGCGCGCTGCTGAGGGCCAAAGGCCCGTCAACAAGCCAGCCCAAGGCAAGCGAGGAACGAGCGCCGCCCTGGGATCGCAAACAAAAAAAGTGCAAAGCCCCAACGGGGCGCAACAATCCCCCGCCATGCCGCAATCCCTCGCCCGCGTTGTAATCCATGTCGTATTCAGCACGAAGAATCGCGTGCCATTTCTCAAGGATCCCGACATCCGCGCCCGCCTCCACGCCTACATGGCCGGCATCCTGCAAGACATCGGCTGCGAACCGATCCTCATCAATGGCGTCGAGGATCATGTCCACATCCTGTGCAACCTTTCCCGCACCGTCACCATCGCCGGGCTGGTGGAAAAGGTGAAGCATAGCCCCTCCAAATGGATGAAGGATCAAGGTCCCGCCTGCGCGGACTTTTTCTGGCAAGGCGGATACGGCTCATTCTCCGTGAGCCAATCGAACGTCGGGCAAGTCCGCGAATACATCGCGACGCAGGAGGAGCACCATCGCAAGGTGTCGTTTCAGGATGAATTCCGCGCGCTGTGCCGCAAGCACGGACTGGAGATTGATGAGCGCTATGTGTGGGATTGAACCGCCGTCGCCAGCACTGGCACGGCCGCACGGGCATCGCGACCGTCGGGCTTGCGGGCCAAAGGCCCGGCGCAAGCCAGCCCAGGGCAAGGCCGCGTCTTACGCGGACGCCGCCCTGGGACTCGCCCGCCAAATCAGGTCCACGCCCCAACGGGGCACGGCAACCCGTCTTTGCGAAGCCCCGTTGGGGCATTGGTCATTCTTTGTTTCCAAACCCAGGGCGGCGCTCGTTCCTCGCTTGCCCTGGGCTGGCTTGCGGCTGGCCTTTGGCCTGATAACTCGCTCCACCGCTAGACGTGCATGAGCGCGTGACGAGCAGTGCGCCACGGACCTTTCCGCTGCAATCGCATTAGCTTTGAAAGTAACCGGATTCGCAACTCGTCCGGAATGAGCGCAGGCTGCACAATAACTTCGTCAGCCCACACTTCGGGAAAGAAGGTCAACGACCACCTTGAGTTGCTGGCCTCGCTTAGCTTGCCACACAAAGGCAAGTTTTCGAGCCGCTGAAGATAAGCGCCGCGCTCTTTCGCCCGCGCTCGGTAATTCAGAAGACGGATTACTCGGTGGTTCAAACCACGCCAACTTCTCGAAAACTCACGACTGGAGATATTGCGCGTCACTTCCTCAAGCAACTCGGAACGAACCGCCCTGAGTGTGGTTTCTGGCAAGCTAGTCCAACGAACCGGGCATGAATTTGCGAGCGAAGCGGCGTCGCGGATTGCGCACAGGATCGCGTCTATTCCGTGTTCTTCGATGGCTTGGTATTGCTTTTCTCGCGCCGTCGCTTCAGCTCTCAATCGTTCCGACTCAATGTGCTTTCGCTCCGCTTGACGTGCCCACTCTGCCGAACGTTCAGCCTCGCGCCGCGCTTGGTCCTCCCTCCAGAGCGGAAGTGCATTTTTCAGCACCGGATAAGCGTTGGCGACCGGGCGAAAGTATTCCAAAAGCGCGACTGCGTCTTCGTTCTCCGTTTCGGCGCGAATTGTCGCTGCAAGCAACAATGGTGCGATCGTGGGATGAAGATGAAAGCGCGGCTTGAATTGCGCCTTGCGGTAAGGCTCAAGAACGAAGCACCAGTCTCCTTTGTTATGTTCGGACAGATGAATGATCTGCCAAGCTCGTTCCCGGCTATAGGGCGCAAGCTTTGCGATGCCAGCGACGAATAGCTCGTATCTGGCGCTATTCAGGAGAGCGACGAGCCAGAGAAGCGGCTCATGCCTTTCAAAGTCCTCCAAAGTGCAGGAGCAAAGAATGTCGGCCAGGGAATTGCGCGTCTCGCTCTCCGCCGTGTCAAACTTGCGTTGGAGAACTGCATCGCATTTCAAACAGTGCCCCGCGTAGCCACCGCAGCGTTTGTCCAAGTCCATCCACTTGATCGCATCCTCGATGGTGGTCATTTGACCTGCCCTCGACATGCCCTTCTGGAAACTCTATCGTCGTATTCACAAGCCGAACGGTGAAAAGCCCGAAGTCGTCGATCTGCCCTTTAACTCGAATTCTCGCACCCCGGTGCATGGCTTTCAGGAACGGGTAATCCGCGAGCCTCACAGAACATTCGATTGAGGTTGTGTATTCTTCCGGCATCTCCGGGTGGAGTTGCAGGCGGCATAGATCCGCGTCCGACCAGTCCTTAGAGGCCGAAAACAACGTGGTCCACCAGCAAACCCAGAACCCCCTATGGTCCTTTTTCAACTCGTCTTCTTGGAGCGGAGGTATCGCTACAAGTCTTATACAAAGTTCCAGTGGACTGATTTGAAGCGTTTCGTTTCGCGAAGGAACTTGGTCTTTCTGCGTTAGCAGTTTCTCAAAGAGGCGGCCGAGATTCCCCGCTTCCGCCCCAGATGTAATCGGTACTTCCTTATTATTCTCGGGCTGGCAAGCCGCCAGCAGCTTGACATACTCCTTCTCGCGCTCCTCCGGGAGCCAGTTGATGTAAAGGAATTGCGCTAGGGAGCCTTTGATGGGGGCGTCGTCGAGGCGCAGGGGAAGGAAGCGGCGCTGTTTGTTCAGCGGGTCGCGAATGCGGACCGTGCCGGACTCCAACTGCGCCCAGTCCGAGCCGAACGCATGCGCCGACATGCAGAGCACGAGCACGCGCGAGCGCTCCAGCCCTTCCTCGATCTTCGCCGGGATGCTGTCGCCGGGCCGGATATCCCATTCATCGAAGCACACCCGCAGCCCGTCCTTCTTCAGCCGCTCCGCCACGTCGCGCACGACCGGCTTGTCCTTGGCGCTGTGGCTCAGGAAGACGTCGTAGGGGAATTCGTCGGGCATGGTCGTTTTAGTCGGACCATTGGTTTATGACCAAGGCGGTTAGTGCAAGCCGGAATCTGGGTGCCGACAAGTTCGCCGGCATCCGCCACTTTCGGTTGGGCAAGGCGGGGGCGTTGGCTTTGAGTGGGCGGGCGCGACATTCCATGAATCTCTACAAAACCCTCGTCCGCCCGTTGCTCTTCCTCGCCGATCCGGAGGCGGTGCATCATGGGGCGATGGGGGCGCTGAAAGTGGCCGGGCCGGTGCTGGCAAAGTTTGCGCCCGCGCATGATCCGCGGCTGGCGCGGACGGTCTTTGGCGTGACGTTTCCCAATCCTGTCGGGCTCGCGGCGGGCTTCGACAAGAACGCGGTGGCGCTGCCGGCCTGGGAGGCGCTGGGGTTCGGCTTTGCGGAGGTGGGGACGATCACGGCGCGGGCGCAGCCGGGGAATCCGAAGCCGCGCATTTTCCGCGTGCCGGAGTGCGCGGGGCTCATCAACCGGCTGGGTTTTAACAACGACGGCTGCGATGCTGTGGAGGCGCGGCTGCAGCGGCTGCGCGAGTCCGGGCGGTGGCCGCGCATCCCGGTGGGGATCAATCTCGGGAAGTCGAAGATCGTGCCGCTGCAGGAGGCGACGGAGGATTATCTGCTGTCGTTCGAGCGGCTGAAAGGGCTGGGCGATTACTTCGTGCTGAATGTCAGTTCGCCGAATACGCCGGGGCTGCGGCAGCTCCAGGATCGCGCGGCTTTGCACGAGCTGCTGGGCACGATCCAGGGGCGCAACACGGCGGGGCGTCCGCTGCTGCTGAAGATCGCGCCGGATCTCGACTGGCAGATGATCGGGGAGATTCTGGAGCTGGTGGAGGAGCACCAGCTGGCGGGGATCATCGCCACGAATACGACGATCGACCACGCCTGCATCCCGGCGCATCGCGCGCAGCAGGGCGGGCTGAGCGGCGGTCCGCTGCGGGCGCGCTCGACGGAGATCGTGCGGTTCATCGCGGAGCGGACCAAGCTGCCGGTGATCGCTGTCGGAGGGATTTTCGACGGGCCGTCGGCGATGGAAAAGTTCGATGCTGGCGCGGCGCTGGTGCAGGTTTATACGGGGTTCATTTACGAGGGGCCGGGGATCGTGAAAAATATCTGCCGGGCGGTGGCGGGGCGGTAAGTCCATCCCCAGCGGCGTTTTTTTCCAAACTGCGCCACTCCCGCCCGGAATCACCGGTTGCCACCGGAGCCGCATGGAGGATGGCGGGGGAAACTTCGCTGCGGGTGCGGCGGAGTGTGGCCATAGCGGCGTGGAAAATGTCGGCGGCGAAGGTGTGCGGTCCGCTTGCGATGGTCCCGCAAACTTCCCCGCTGGTCCGGCGCACGTCCTGCTTTTCTCGCATCCATGCAGCGCGAACTCTTTTTCTCGACCATCGACTTTCTGATCAAAGCCATCGAGGCGAAGGACGCGGAGATCGAGGATGCGGATGAGGACACCGACAGCCATCTGCTTGATGTGCAGATGACGAATCTCCAGCGGCGGTTGCACGTGGAGTTCTGCTACCTCTCGGCATTCGCGGACGGCGACGGACAGGCGCATTGAAGCGTAGGGCTGGCCTGGCCAGCGGATGACGAGGTGGGCGACCGAATTGCTCCAGGATGCGCCAGCTTCGGCAGCGGCGGGAGCTGTGAGCAATCCGCGCGTAAATTCCAAATCTCATTTCGCCAAACCTCGCCTTCCAACCCAGTAAACATCAGCTCTCCAAGCCGCAATCTCGCGGCTATCGAATGGCGGTGATCTTAATTTTAATCCCCGCCGCCGAGCCGCTGCGCGCTCCGCTCGCCGATTAAGATTACGAGGAAGGAGACAGAATCAGCGCGGCGGATTCCAGCCTTTCATCGGGCGGCCGGCGGCGGCCCAGGAATCGTAGAGCCGCCAGCCGCGCTGGAGCAGGCCCGAGGCGACGTTAAAGCGGTCGCCGCTGCCGAGGACGACGACGTTCAGGCGGCGTGGGGTGATGAGGTGCTCGCTGCCTTCCTGGCGGGTCTCGGGGGCTTTGACGGCGGAGATGATGACGCACTGGCCGGCGCGGGCGGTGGTGCCGGTTTTCACGCCGTCGATGGCGTTGCTGCCGAGCAGTTCGTTGGTATTGCGGAGGAGGTAGGCGGAGGGTTCACCGGCGGCGGTGGCGAAGGTGATTTTGCGTTCCTTTTGCGAGACGTAAAAGCGGAAGGCGGTGCTGGCCATCGCGTAGCTGGTGAGCTTTGCGAGGTCGGCCGCGGTGGAATACGGAACGGTGCGTTCGAGGTGGTCGAGGCCGTGCGCGTTGAGGAACCGGGTCTGCAGCATGCCGAGCTGCCGCGCGAGTGCGTTCATCTGCGCCACGAAGGCATCGCCCGGCGGCAATTGCCCGCCGCGAAGTTCCGCGCCGACATGCATGGCGAGCGTCTCGGCGGCGACGTTGTCCGACTGCATCAGCGCGGCGTAAAGCAGGTCGCGCAGCGAGCATTGGTCGCCCGGCTGGAAGCCCACGCTCTGCGCTGTGCCGAGCTGCCCGGCGGAATTCGGGATCGTCGCGAGCTGGCTGAGGTCGGCCTTGTTTTGCGTGGCCCAGTCGAGCACGACCAGCGCCGTGGCGACTTTCGTGAGGCTGGCCACCGGGCGCTTTTTCGTCCCGGCGGACTGCTCGAGGATGAAGCCGGTGGTGCTGTCGCTGATCACGTAAGCCGCCGGAGCCTGCGCTGCGGCGGGCGTGATCGCGGCAACAACGAGCGCCGCGAAACCGGCGAGGAATGAAACGAAGCGGAGCGAGGTCATGGACAAAGGGACGGGACTCTACCGACCGCTTCCCCATTGGCAAGCTCCCCGGACTGCGCACCGCGGGCCACCCGCCGCGACCCTCCACCCACCCTCGCCGACCGCGCGTTTTACTGCCGCTGCAGGGCGAGCCGGACGATGAGGAGCGCGTCCGCGATGACGGTGCGGATCGGGCGGTAGCTGACGCGGTGCTCGCGGATGTAGCGCGGCGCAAATTCGATGACTCCGTGAACCACCAGCAGGAGCGCCGCGTAAAGCAGCGGGAAGCCGACAACCATCGAAACAGGTGAATTGAACATCGCGTGCATCATAAAAAACCTCGGTTAGCAGGTTGGGTGCCTGCACTCATAGGGCGGGCAGTCTCTGGGGAAATCGGGAAAGGTGGCAAGAGCAAAAATGTGTGTTTTTCCGCCTGCTGCGTAAAGCGCGCCAGCTCCTGCGGCGAGCGCGGCTCGTTTTGACCATCCACCGCCGAGGCTCACCGGCCCGCGCGGGCGAGTTCCTCGGCGTGGCGATATTGCGCGCGGAAATGGTCGGCGAGCTCCTTGGCGAGCTGCACCTCCTGGATTTTGTCGCCGCCGAGCGCCGAGCGCATCCGCCCGCCGCCCACCGCGTAATCCACCGCGCTCACGTTTTCAAACGCGGCGGTCGCCTCGGGCGGAAACCCGGCGGCGATGAGCGCGCGCCAGGCGGCGGTGAGTTCGTCGTGCGGGTCGATGCACATGACGCGGAAGGTGAAGGCGATCGAGGTGAAGAGCGCGCCGGTCCATTCGGCGTGGTAGGTGAAGGTCTGCGCGAGCGCGAAGGGATCGACCTCGGGATCGGAGCGCAGCGGGCGAAACTCGGGCGCGTAAAGCGCGGGCAGCACGGGCAGGCGGCGGAGGGCGTAACGCTGTGGGCCGCCGTGCGCGCCGATCTTCCAGTTCCAGAGTTTCTGCCCCTCGGGCGACATCACGAAGGCGATGAATTCCTTCGCCAATTCCGGATGGGGAGCGCCGCGGAAAAGCCCGATGGGATCGACCCCGACGGACGTGCCGCCCGCGGCGTTCACGTATTGCAGCCGCGAGCTGCCGTCGGGTTTGCGCACCGCTTCGCTTTGGAAACGCCCGTAAAAATCAATCGTCATCCCGGCGGCGGCTTCGCCCGCTTCGACATCGAGCGCGATCTTCGTCGAGGAGTCGGTGAAGTAGCGGGCGTTCGCGCCGATCTTCATCAGCAGCCGCATGGCGCGCGTCCAGCCCTCGGCGACGCCGGCCTCCCCGGCCTCGCTCATCTGCTGCTGGATCAGCATCTCGAAAGCCTTGTTCACCGAACTGCTTTGCGTCGGATTCGCGAGCGCGATTTCGTGGACGAAGCGGGGGTCGGCGAGGTCGGCCCAGCGCGCGGGCGGCGGCGCGATGCCGAGCCGCGCGAGGGAGTCGGTGTTATAGCAGATGCCGAAACTTGAAACGACGTTGCCGACCCACCGACCCTGCGGATCCCAGAACGGCTCGCCGCTCAGCGTCTGCGGAATTTTCCCCGCGCCGTCACCAAAAAGTTCCGGGTGCGCCGTGATGAATCCGCAGTCCACGAGCCGCCCCGCTTTCGCCTGCTGCTGGAAATCGTAAGCGCCGCCGCCGAAGAAGAGGTCGATCTTGCAGCCCACTCCGGAGGCGAGAAACGCCCGCCGCGCCTGCTGCTCCGGCGTGTCCTGCGCGGGGTCCGTGCCGGGTGTGACCCTGGCGTTGCCAAAACTTTTCTCGACCAGCGTGCTCCAGGTCTTGCCCAAGTTGCGTTCCCAATGGTTTTGAAACGCCGCGAGATACTCCGAAGCCACGTAGCGCCCGATCTCGCTGGTGCCGCCCGGCGTGCGCCAGTCCACCCGCACGCGCTGGCCGGTCCGGGCCAGATACTGCGCGGCAAAAGCGCGCCCAAACTCCGAGCGGATCGCCTCGCTGTGCGGCGTGATGACGACCAGCGCCGGCCCGCCCGCGCCGGTCGCGCGCCCGCCTGTGGGCCGCAGCGCAATCGGCCCCACGAGCACGGCGAGCAGCAAAGCCAGGATGGGAAAAATCTGCTTCATCGGAGAAAGCGCGGCCTGCGGTTCCGGGGAGCGCGCGCGTCTCGCGTGCTGGTCGCGGCGTCCCGCCGCGACGAACTTCCTGCGGCGCGCTCCCCGGATTTGCCGCGCGCCTTCATGCCGGCAGCGCGATCACATCCTCCGGTGCCACGCTCGCGAAAAGTTCGCGCTCCGGGCTCAGCTCGACGAAGCGCGGATTCAGCTCGAAGACCTTGAGCGCCTGCGGCCCGGCGGCGAACCGGTACTGCGCCATCTCGCCGAGATACACGCGCTCGGTGAGCCGGCCCGCGACTTCGTTTTGCGCCCCAGCCTGCGTCGCCAGCCGCCAGCTTTCCGGCCGGATGGAAAGCGTGCAACTCTCCCCCGCGCGCGGCTGCCAGCCGTTCCCGCCGAGCGTCGCCGCGAACTCCCGCAGCCCCGTTTCCACCACCGCCGTCGTCCCGCTGACCGCGCGGATTTTTCCTTCGAGAAAATTCGTCTCGCCCATGAAATCCGCCACGAAGCGCGAGTGCGGATGCCGGTAAACCTCCGCCGGCGTGCCGGTCTGGCGGATGTGCCCCGCTTCGAGGATCGCCATGCGGTCCGCGATCGACAGCGCCTCCTTCTGATCGTGCGTCACGTAGATCGCGGTGAGGCCGAACTCCTTGCAGACGCGCCGGATTTCCCCGCGCATCTCCAGCCGCAGCCGGGCGTCGAGATTCGAGAGCGGCTCATCCAGCAGCAGGCAGCGCGGGCGGATGACCAGCGCGCGCGCCAGCGCCACCCGCTGCTGCTGCCCGCCGGAGAGCTGATGAATCCGGCGCGCGCCGAGCGCCTCCATTTTCACCGAAGCCAGCGCCGCCGCCACGCGCTCCGCCGTCTCCCGCGCCGGCACCGCGCGCTCCTCCAGGCCGAAGGCCACGTTTTGCGCCACCGTCAGGTGCGGCCAGAGCGCGTAGCTTTGAAACATCATCCCCGTATTCCGCCGATGCGGCGGCACGCGCGTCACGTCCTCGTCGCCGAAAAGGATGCGCCCGCTCTCCGGCGTGTAAAAGCCCGCGATGCTCCGCAGCAGCGTCGTCTTGCCGCAGCCGCTCGGGCCGAGCAGGAAGAAAATCTCGCCCGCGTCGATGCAGAGATTCAGGGCGCTCAGCGCCACCGTCTCGCCAAAGCGCTTCGTGAGATTTTCAATCGTGAGCGAGATCATGCGGCGGGGAAAACGCGGGGACGGAATTAACGGAATTTTGCCAAATTAACGGAATGGTTTTGGGCGGAAACGAAAGGCTGATGGCGCGATGAAATACGCCGCTTTCGCGCCCTCATGTCCACCGGGAAAATCCCATCTCCCCAATTCCGTTAATTTGGCAAAATCCCGTTAATTCCGTTCCGAAAAACCCTCTTTTCCCTTCCGCGAGAAATTTCCTCGCGAAGCGGCGGCGCTTCGGGGTATTTCACCCCGGAAATGATTCGTCGAGACTACCTTATTGTCGGTGCGGGGATTGGCGGCGTCAGTGTTTGCGAGGGGATTCGCGAGCACGACAAAAAGGGGACCATCGTCCTCGCCGGCCACGAGACGGCGCTGCCGTATCACCGTCCGCAGCTTTTCAAATCGCAGCTCGGCAAGCGTCCGGGCACGCCGGAGCAGGTGCTGGTGCATGACCCCGCGTGGTTCGCGAAGAATCACATCGAGCTGCGCCTCGACACCCTCGTCACCCAGATCAATCTCGAACGCCACATCGCCGTGCTCGCCAACGGGCAGGCCATCGAGTTTCGCAAAGCCTGCATGGCCATGGGCAGCCGCGCGCGGCGTCCGCAGGTCGCCGGCGGGAATCTCGGCAACGTCTTTTACCTCCGCACCCTGCGCGACGTGCAGGCGCTGCGCGAAGTCGCCGATCTCGAGCACGAAATCGCGGTCGTCGGCGGCGGCTTCATCGCGCTGGAGACGGCGGCGCTGCTCTCGCAGTTGCCGAAAGCGCGCGTCAGCCTGCTGCATCGCGCGCCGCATTTGTGGGCGCGCTACCTCGGGCCGGAACTCGGCGCGTGGCTTGCGGAATACTACGCCGCGCAGGGCGTGAAGCTCATGCTCAACCAGTCGCTCAGCGGCTTCGAGGGGCGCACCGTTTTGAAAAACATCGCCACGAAAAGCGGCGACCGTTTCTCCGCCGGGATCGCCATCGTCGCCCTCGGCGCGGAGCCGAATCTCGGGCTCGTGGCCGGCACCCCGCTCGCCTACCCGCACGGCACGCCGGTCAATGAATACCTCGAGACCGACGAGAAGGGCATCTTCGCCGTCGGCGACATCGCCTCGTATCCCGACAAGATTTTCGGCGGCGTCCGCCGCGTCGAGCACTGGCCCTGCGCCGTGGAGCAGGGGCACGTGGCCGGCGCGAATATGAGCGGGAAAAAGCGGATGAAATTCGACTACCTCCCGCACTACACCAGCACCGTCTTCGACCTGCATTTCGAGTTCGTCGGCGACTTCTCGAAACCCGCCACCCGCCTCGAAATCGAAGGCGACCGGGAGAAGAAGAAGTTCCTCGTCCGGCACTTCGTCCTCGGCCAGCTCATGGGCGTGGCGTTCTGCAACAAGCCGCCCGAGAAGATCGAGGCCGCAAAGGCGGAGCTGCGCGGCTGGCCGCGGGGGAAGAAGGCGGCGGTGGAGGAATAGGCATTCTGTCCGTGCGACATGGACGAATGTCATTTTGGGCTAAATGGATGTTAGGCGTATGCCGCCATGCCCTCTGACAAACTACCAACGATTCCTTGTCCATCGTGTGGCTTTCTTGTGTTCGAGGGATGCTACGGTTCGTTTGACATATGCCCTCTCTGCAACTGGGAGGATTGTTGTGTTCAACTGGCCAACCCCCTTGACGACAAGGGACCGAATCGTGAGTCACTCGTTACATATCAAGCTCGTTCTGTTTCGCGCTGGCCGCTCCACGTCACCCGCGTCGGAAGCTACGAACGAGACCAAACTTGGCACCCTCTTCCATGCTTCAGCCCGCCGCCTCCGCCCGCGAATAGTTAGAGGTTCTTCGACTCCGTTCCGCCCCGCCTTCGCCCGCGCGGAACTGCGCTCAGAATGACCGCTGGTTTTCCCCCGCCGCTCCGCGCGGTTGAGGACGCCCCCCGCTTGCCACCACCGCCCGCCCGACTTACGCTGCGCGCCCTTTCACCATGAGCACGCCACGTTTCACCATCTACGACACCACTCTCCGCGACGGCACGCAGGGGACCGGGATTTCGTTCTCGGTCGTGGACAAAATCCGCGTGGCGGAAAAGCTCGATGCGTTTGGGGTGCATTACATCGAGGGCGGTTTCCCCGGCTCGAATCCGAAGGACGCGGAGTTTTTCCGCGAAGTGAAAAAGCGCGCATGGAAGCACGCGAAGGTGACGGCGTTTGGCGCGACGCGGCGCGGGAAGATGCGGGTGGAGGACGATCCGCAGGTGCGCATCCTCCTGAAGGCGGAGACGCCCGCGGTGACGATCGTGGGCAAAACGTGGCCGCTTCAGGTGGTCGAGGTGCTCGGGGTGACGCGGGAGGAAAACCTCGCGATGATCGCGGACACGGTGGCGTATTTGAAGAGTCACGGACGCGAGGTGCTCTACGATGCGGAGCATTTTTTCGACAGCTACGCGGACGATCCCGACTACTCGCTGGCGACGCTGCGGGCGGCGCACGGCGCGGGCGCGGGCCTGCTGGTGCTTTGCGATACCAATGGCGGTTCGCTGCCGGATTTCATCGCGCGGGCGACGCGCGACGTGATCGCGAAAGTGAGCCCGGCGGTGGGCATCCACACGCACAACGACGCCGGGCTCGGCGTGGCCAATGCGCTCGCGGCGGTGGCGGCGGGCGCGGTGCAGGTGCAGGGGACGATCAACGGCTACGGCGAGCGCGTGGGCAATTGCGACCTCATCACGATCGCGGCGAACCTCCAGCTCAAGCTCGGCCAGCCCGTGGTCCCCGATCTCACGCGGCTGCGCGAGCTGTCGCTCTTCGTCGATGAACTGGCCAACGTCCCGCACAACATCCGCGCGCCCTACGTCGGCAGCGCGGCCTTTACCCACAAGGGCGGACAGCATGTGCATGCGGTGCAAAAGCTCGCGAGCAGCTACGAGCACGTGGACCCCGCGCTGGTCGGCAACGAGCGGAACATCTCGATCTCGGATATGTCCGGGCAGGCGAACGTGATCGTGAAGGCGGAAAAAATCGGCTTCAAGCTGGCGAAGGGTGCGCCGGAGGTGGCGAAGATTCTGACCGAAGTGAAGCGGCTGGAAAGCGAGGGCTACGAGTTCGAGGCGGCGGAGGCGTCGTTCGAGCTGCTCCTGCGCCGGCATCTCGGCGAGCAGCGTCCGCTTTTCGAGCTGGAGGAATACCACTGCTCCTTCCGCCGCGCGGCCGAGGCGCACTGGAACAAGTGCGAGGCGACGGTGAAGCTGCGCGTCAACGGCCAGCCCGAATACACCGTGGCCGAGGGCGACGGCCCGGTGAACGCGCTCGACGCCGCGCTGCGCAAGGCGCTCCGCCCGTTCTATCCCGGCATCGACGCGATCAAGCTCGACGATTTCAAAGTCCGCATCAGCAACGGCCAGCTCGGCACCGCCGCCCGCACCCGCGTGCTCATTGATTCGACGGACGGCGACGAGCACTGGGGCACGGTCGGCGTAAGCGACAACATCATCGAGGCGAGCTGGCTCGCGCTGGTGGACAGCTTCGAATACAAGCTCGGGAAAGACGCGCCGCCGCGCTGATTGGTCACGCCGCCAGCGCGAGCGGTTCGGGCTGGCCGGCGGCGAGGATGGTGTCGCGGCGGGCGCGGGCCTCGGCGAGGGATTTGGTGCCGAGGGAATGGCGGATGCGCTCTTTGGTAAAGGGCGTGGGGTGGACGACGTAGTGGATGAACCAGGTGCCGTTGTTGTTCCAGAGATGATGGTTGGGATTCGCCGGGTTCACCCGGAGCGAGAAATGAAGCATGATGCGTGGTGCGGTTGGGCAGGAGCATCGCGGGAGATTTTGGTTCGCTCCCGGCAGAGGGCCGGTGCGCACATCGCGGGCGACCCACTCGGTCGCTCGGTTCCACCTTGGTTTCTCCAACCAGGTTGGCAGCCCCGACGGATGGCCGGGGCACTCGTGATGCAGTTGCGTTGTTTGAAAAGAACAGGCGCGGAAAGTAGCGGGGGCGCTCCGGGCCGCAAGCGCGGATTCGCGTTATGACACGCCGCCCTGCCCGGCGCTTACGCGCGCGGTTTCACGTAGATGCCGATGAGCGGCCGCGGCGAGGGCTTCAGCGAGACGAAGTCGCTGACGAACCCGAGCCGGGTGCGGAACTCCACGTGGCCCGCGCCTTTGCCGCCATAGACGAGCACCGAGCCGACGGGCGCCTTATACGGATCGGTCTCCTTGATGCGGCGAAAGCCGTAGTTCGTCGTGAGTTCGGCGGCGGCCTCCTTGGCGTAACCGGTGGTCGGCCGCGTCTCGACGATCTCGGCGGCGAGCAGGGCGTCTTTGACGTAGCGCCAGCAGCGGCTGGTGGAGTGCGCGTGGGCGCGGGCGGCGGCGATCTCGGCGGCGTGGATCATGCGCGCGTCGTATTTGAATTTCGCGGCCTGCGGCCCAAAGAGGAACAGCTTGCTCAGGTCGAGCTTCTGCGCGGTTTTGGGATTGTAGAGGGATGCTTTGTCCGCCGCCTGCACGCCGGGGGCGAGCAGCGCCAGGATGGCGAACAGCAGGCCGAGCTGAAGTTTGGTCGTCATAAAGGTGATGGGGAGCGCGGAGGCTAATGGCTGAACCGGGTCGGTCAACCGGCATTTCCCCGCGCAAAACTCTCGAATTAAAGCAGGAATCCGGCCCGGCAAACGCGGATTTGCTTTGCCAGTGCCGCGCGGAGCCCGGCTTATTCGAGCGCGTGCATCTCGACACGCCGCTGACCGATTTGGAATGGCTTCCGCCGCAGCGGCAGCGGCAGCTCGAGCGCTTCGGGCTGGCCACGGTCGGGGCGCTGCTCACGCATTTCCCGAAGCGCTACGAAGATCGCACGCGCTTCGACCGCTTCCCGACCGGCGACACGGCCGAGCCGGTTTGCGTCTGCGGGATCGTGAAAAAGACCAGCGTCCGGCGCATCCGCGGCTCCCAGAAAATGTTCGACGTGGTGCTCGAAGAGGAAGCCGCGCACGCGCTCAGCCCGCCGCTGCTCTGCCGGTGGTTCAATGCGCACTGGGTCGAGAAAATGATCGTCAACGGCCAGCGGCTGGTCGTTTACGGGAAGCCGAAACCGAGCGGCTCTGGGGTGGTCATCGCGCATCCCGAGTTCGAGGTGGTGGAGGACGACGCGGAGGTTTCGATCCATCTCCAGCGGCTCGTGCCGATCCATCGCGCGACCGAGGGACTTTCGCCGCGGGTGCTCCGGGCGTTGCTTTGGGAGGTGCTGGAAAGGCTCTGCGACGACGAGGTCGAGCCGCTCATTCCGGCGGCGCTCGACGCCACCCCGCCCGCCTGGGCGCTGCGGCAGATTCATTTCCCCGACTCGTGGGCGACGCGGGACAAAGCGCGGCGGCATCTCGTGCTCGGCGAGTTTTTCGCCATGCAGGTCAGCATCGCCGCGAAGCGTGCCGAGCACGCCGCGCAGCCCGGCGCGGTGCATTGCGGGGCGGATTCGCTGCTGCGCCGGCTGCACGCCGCGCTGCCCTTTCCCCTGACCGGCGCGCAGCTCCGCTCGATCGCGGAAATCCGCGCCGACCTCGCCGCGCCGCGCCCGATGAATCGCCTGCTCCACGGCGATGTGGGCAGCGGGAAAACGCTCGTCGCGCTGAGCGCGATGCTCCTCGCCGTGGAGGCCGGCTACCAGGCCGCGCTGATGGCGCCCACGCAGATTCTCGCCGAGCAGCACTACCTGACGCTGCGCCACCTCTGCGAACCGCTCGGCCTCCGCGTCGCCCTCCGCACCGCCGCGCGCAGCGAGCAAAGCGGGGCGCTGCCGCTGTTTGAAAACGCGGCGCAGCAAGCTCCGGGGAGCACACGCGTCCCGCGTGTTGGCGAAGGCGTCCCGCCTTCGCGAACTTCGGCAGACGTCCGCCTGGCCGGCGACGCCAAATACTCGAAGCGCAACCTCCCCCATTTCGAGAAACCTTGGGCCATCTACGCCGTCACTTTCTCCACCCAAGCGCGGCGCTGTCTTTCACCCACGGCCCGCACCATCGTCCTCAACGCCCTGCGTCATTTCCACAACGAGCGTTACGAACTTTTCGCCGCGTCCGTGATGCCGGATCACACGCACTTCCTCTTCCAGCCGTGGCCGAAGGAGCGCGACGCCGCAGGTGAGCCGGTCTTTTGGGCGCTGGCAGATTTGCTTCACTCCGTGAAATCTTTCAGCGCGCATGCGATCAACCGCGCGGAAAAGCAGACCGGGTCGGTTTGGGAAAAGGAATCGTTCGACCGCTTCACGAGGTCGGATCGGGATCTGGAGGAGAAGTTTCAATACATCGTGCGGAATCCGTGGGATGCGGGAGTGGCGATGGCGGGCGAGGAGTATCCGTGGGTTTGGACGCAGGAGGACGATTTTCGCGAGGCGGACACGGCAGGAAGTTCGTCGCGGCGGGACGCCGCGACCAACACGCGGGACGCGTGTGCTCCCCGGATTGCGGCTGCGCCGCTCGCGGACTCCGAGCCGCACATTCTCGTCGGCACCCACGCCCTTCTTTACGAGGGCGCGGGGTTTTCGCGGCTGGGGCTGGCGGTGATCGATGAGCAGCACAAATTCGGCGTCATGCAGCGCGCGCGGCTGCGCGACCAGGGCACTGCGCCGGACGTGCTGGTGATGACGGCGACGCCCATTCCGCGCACGCTGACGATGACGCTCTACGGCGATCTCGACGTGAGCGTGCTCGACGAACTGCCGAAGAACCGCGGCAAAATCATCACCGCCGCGCGCGATGCGGCGAAGCTGCCGGAGGCGGTGAAATTTCTGCGCGAACACCTCGAAGCCGGGCGGCAGGCCTACATCGTTTATCCGCTCATCGACGAATCGGAGAAGCTGGAGGCCAAAGCCGCGGCGGGCGAATTCAAGAAATGGCAGGAGCTGCTCGCGCCGATGCGCTGCGAGCTGCTCCACGGGCGCATCGCGCCGGAGGAAAAGGACGCGATCATGGAGCGCTTCC
>JAYWEB010000434.1:0-7007 GCA_043779575.1 Chthoniobacter sp.
GCCACGGCCCTCCGGCCGCGGACAGTCAGCGCTTCGCCCTCTCGTTCCCGAAGCGCTGCGCTAACTTTGGGAAGAACGTGGCTTTTCGCGAAATCTCCCGGCACGCTCTCCCGCTTTCATGTCACCCATTCGCACCGCTTTTGTCCTCGGCGCCGGCCTCGGCACGCGTCTGCGCGCGATCACGCTGCGCCGGCCCAAGCCGCTCATCCCGGTCGTCAACCGCCCGCTCATCACCTACGCCTTCGACCACCTGATCGGGGTCGGCGTGGAGCGGCTGGTGGTGAATACGCACTGGCAGGCGGAGCGTTACGCGGAGTTTTTTCCGGACGCCAGCTACCGCGGCCGGCCGCTGCTTTTCCGGCACGAGTCGCCGGACGTGCTCGAAACCGCGGGCGGCATCTGGAATGTCCGCGACCTGCTCGGGGACGAGCCGTTCATCGTCTATAACGGCGACATTTTCACCGACCTCCCGCTCGCCCCGGCGCTCCGGGCGCACCGTGAAAACGGCAACGAAGTCACGCTCGTCCTCCGCTCGAAAGACGGGCCGCTCCAGGTCGCGTGCGACACCGCGAGCGGGCGCGTGACGGACCTCAGCGGGCGGGTCGATCCGGCGGGCGATCGGCGTTTTCTTTTCACCGGCATCTATCTCGTGAGCCCCGAGTTTATCCGCCGCATCCCGCCGGCGACGAAGATCAGCGTCGTCCCGCTTTTCTGCGAAATGATCCGCGCCGGGGCAAAGCTCGGCGGGGTGGTGATCGACGACGGGAGCTGGCGGGATCTGGGTTCGCGGGAGGAGTACCTCGCGGTCCACGCCACGCTCGCGGGGGACGGCGCGCGAAGCGGCGCATGGATTCATCCGAGCGCGCAGGTCGCCCCGGATGCCCGGCTCAGCGGGGCCACGGCCATCGCGCCGGGCGCGCGGGTCGGCGCGGGCGCGGTGCTGCGGGATTGTCTCGTGTGGGAAAACGCCGAGGTCGCGCCGGGCGCGGATCTCACGCGCTGCATCGTGACCCGCGGGGCGCGCGCGGAGGGCACGCAGACCGATTTCGACTTCGCCTAAAACGCCGCCATTATTTTCGCCCCCAATGTCTTCGCACCACCTCCCGCAAACTGTCTCCGTCCTCCCGATCGAAAAGGGCGGGTCGGGCCGCAAATTCTGGCGCATGCACGTCGGCGGGCAGTCGCTCATCCTCGTGCGCTATGGCGAGGATCGCCCGGAGAACCGGCACTACGTCGCCATCGCGCGCTTCCTCGCCGGCGTGGGCGTGCGGGTGCCGGTCACGCATTTTCACGATGAAACCGAGGGCCTCATCATCATGGAAGACGCGGGCGAAACCGATCTCTGGAGCCGCCGGAATGACCCTTGGCCGCAGCGCCGCGCGCTCTACCAGCGGACGCTCGATCAGGCGCTGATCCTGCACAGCCAGGCGCACCGCGCGCCGGGCGCGGATTCGCTGACGATCCTCCAGCCGGTCTTCGACGCGGCGCTGTATCGCTGGGAGCAGGACTACTTTTTCGAGCACTGCCTCGGGCGGCATTTCGGCATCGCGCCCGAAGTCCTCGAAGGCGAGGGCGACCGCGTGCGGCTGCGGGCCATCGCCGAGCATTTGGCGCAACAGCCGCGCTGTCTGGTGCATCGCGATTTCCAAAGTCAGAACATCATCGTGCGCGAAGGCGAGGTGTGCCTGATCGACTTCCAGGGGCTGCGGCCCGGCCTCGCGCAGTACGACATCGCCTCGCTGCTGCTCGATCCCTACGTGGCGCTGACCGCCGCGGAGCGCGCGGAGCTGCTCGCCCACTATCTCAGCGGCCTGCACGGCCCCGGCCGCCACGAGGCGCCCGGCTTTCGCGCGCTCTACGAACTCTGCGCCATGCAGCGGCTCATGCAGGCGCTCGGCGCTTACGGCAAACTCGGCCACGCCGACGGGCGCACGCCTTTCCTCGACCACATCCCCGCCGCGCTGCGCTCGCTGCGCGAAGTGCTCGCCGGCATCCCCGGTCTGGAGCGGCTGCGCGGCCTGCTCGCTGGTCTGTAGAGGAAACGCGGGCGCGTCTTCGTAGCGCAGGCGTCTTCGCCTGCCGTATCGCAGTGCTTCCAGCCTGCCTCACGCGCTGCTGTGGACGCGCGCGGGGCAAGCGGGACGCATGCGATACGGCAGGCGAAGACGCCTGCGCTACGTCGGAGATGCGCGCGGCTCGTTTGGTGTGCGCAAAAGTCTTTGCTCCATTAGCCGCGTCTTTGGCTAGGCTGCGCGCACTTTCGCCATGTCCGACTCGCAAAAACTCCTTCATCCCTCCGCCCGATGTGCGGCATAGCCGGCTTTGCGGGCCGCGGCGATCTCGGGGTGCTGCGGCGCATGACCGCCGCCATCGCCCATCGCGGGCCGGATGCGGACGGGCATTGGGCGGAGGAAAGCGCGGGCGTTTTCCTCGGGCATCGCCGGCTCGCGATCGTGGATCTCAGCGGCGGCACGCAGCCGATGTGGACGCGCGACGGCCAGCTCGGCGTCACGTTTAATGGCGAGATCTACAACCACGCCGAACTGCGCGCGGAGCTGAAGGCGCGCGGCTGCGCGTTCGCCACCGACCACAGCGACACCGAGGTGCTGCTCCACGGCTACCGCGAGTGGGGCGAAAGTTTCGTCGAGCGGCTGAATGGAATGTGGGCCTTCGTCATCTACGACCGCGCGCGGCAGCGGCTCTTTGGCTCGCGCGACCGCTTCGGCAAAAAGCCGCTCTACTATTTCGAGGAGGGCGAGACCTTCGCCTTCGCCAGCGAGCTGCCTGCGCTGCTCCAGCATCCCGCCTGCCCGCGCGATCTCTCGCCGCTCTCGCTGAAAAAATACTTCGCCTACTGCTACATCCCCGCCCCGCGCTCGATCTACGAGCGCGTGTGGAAACTGCCCGGCGGGCACAGCTTTTCCTACGACCTCACGAGCCGCGAACTGAAGACGTGGCGGTGGTGGGAGTTCGTTTTGGAGAATCAGGAAAGCAGGAAAACAGGAAAGGGAGACGCCGATTTCCTGCCTTCCTGCTTTCCTGCTTCATCCCTCGATTCGCTGTGCGAAGAAATCCGCGCCACGCTCGAACGCGCCGTCCAGCGCCGGCTCATGTCCGACGTGCCGCTCGGCGTCTTCCTCAGCGGCGGCATCGACAGCTCGGCCATCGCCGCGCTTGCCGCGAAACACGTCCCCGCCGGCCAGCTCAACACGTTTTCCATCGGCTTCAACGAGGCGAGCTTTGACGAGTCGAGTTGGGCGCAACTCGTCGCCGAGAAGCTCGGCACGCGGCATCGCAACGAGACACTGGACCTCGACAAATCCACCGCGCTCCTCCCCGAGATCGTCGCGCGGCTCGACGAACCGCTCGGCGACGGCTCGCTGCTCCCGACGTACCTACTGGCCCGTTTCTCCCGCCAGCACGTCACCGTCGCGCTCGGCGGCGATGGCGGCGACGAACTCTTCGCAGGCTACGATCCTTTCCGCGCGCTGCGCGCCGCCGAGCTTTACGCGCAGCTCGTCCCGCGTCCGGTGCATCACGCCATCCGCCTGCTCGCCGCGCGCCTGCCGGTGTCGCATGAAAACGTCAGCTTCGATTTCAAAATCAAGCGCACCCTCATGGGCCTGAGCTACCCGCCGAAGCTCTGGAACGCTGTCTGGATGGGCGCGCTCGAACCCCGCGACCTCGCCCAGCTTTTCCGCGAGCCGTGCGACGAGGAGGAAATTTACAGCGAAGCCATCGAAGCCTGGGACCGCTGCGCCCAGCCGAACCTCGTGGACCGCGCACTCCAGTTTTTCACGAACATCTATTTGCCGGACAACATCCTCGCGAAAGTCGATCGCGCCTCGATGCTGTGCTCGCTCGAAGCGCGCTCGCCCTTCCTCGACATCGAAGTCGTCGATCTCGCCCGCCGCATCCCGTGGCAGCTCAAGCTCCGCGGCGGCCAGACGAAGTGGATTTTGAAACAGGCGCTCGCCCCGCTCCTCCCGCGCGAAATCATCGGCCGCAAAAAGAAAGGCTTCGGCATGCCCATCGGCCGCTGGCTGCGGGAGGAAAAATTCGAGTTCGACCACGCCCGCACCTTTCCCCATCTCGACGTCGCCTTCGCCGAGCGCCAGCACGCCGCGCACATTTCCGGCGCGCGCGATGAACGGCTTTTCCTCTGGAGCTACTGGCTGCTCGGCCAGTGGATGAAGCGATGAGCCGCCGCACACCAGTGCGCGCGTCCCGCGAGTTCCGGGGAGCACACGCGTCCCGCGTGTTGGTTTCGGCGTCCCGCCGAAACGAACTTCCTGCGGCGTGGCCCGCAGTAGCGACGCACCCATTTCCAAAAATGAACGTCTCGGGAAGTCCGTCGTGTCGGGACGACACGACCAGCACGCGAGACGCGCGCGCTCCCCGGAAATCCCGCGCGCCGCGCCCATGAAAATCCTGCTCATCAATTACGAATACCCGCCGCTCGGCGGTGGCGCGGGGCAGGCCACGGCGGAGCTGGCGCGGGAATTTGCCGCCTCGGGACACCAGCCGCTCGTGCTCACCTCGCGCTTTCGCGGACAGCCTTGGGAGGAAATCGTGGCGGGCGTGCGGCTGCGGCGCGTCGCCGTGGTGCGCCGCCGCGCGGACCGCTGCACGCCGGCGGAAATGCTGACGTTTCTCGCCAGCGCCAGCGTGGTCGCGTGGCGCGAAATCCGGAGCCGGCAGCCGGACGTCACGATCGCCTTCTTCGGCATCCCGTCCGGCCCGGTCGGGTGGCTGCTGCGGCTCACGGCTGGCGTGCCCTACATCGTTTCGCTGCGCGGCGGCGACGTGCCGGGTTTTCAACCCTACGACCTCGCGTTTTTCCACCGGCTCCTCGGGCCGTCCATCCGCCTGCTCTGGCGGCAGGCGGCCGCCGTGGTGGCGAACAGCGCCGGCCTCCGCGTCCTCGCCCGGCGCGGCGCACCCGCGCAGCCGGTGTGGGTGATCCCGAATGGCGTGGACGCGCAAACCTTTCATCCGGCGGCGGAAAACGAACGCCCGTCCGGCGCTCCGGTCCGGCTGCTTTTCGTCGGGCGCGTGGTTTTCCAAAAAGGCCTCGACGTGCTCCTCCGCGCGCTCGCGGCGCTGCCCGCTGACGCCGCGTGGGAACTGGAGATCATCGGCGACGGTGACCAGCGGGCGGCGCTGACCGCCGAGGCGGCGCGGCTCGGCCTCGCGGCGCGCATCATTTTCGCGGGATGGTGCGACCGCGCGCGCATCGCGGAACGCTATCGGGCGGCGGATGTTTTCGTCTTTCCATCGCGCGACGAGGGCATGCCCAACGTGGTCCTCGAAGCGATGGCCAGCGGACTGCCGATCGTGGCCACGGCCATCGCGGGCAGCGAGGAACTTGTGCGCGCGGGCGAGAACGGCCACCTCGTGCCGGCCGCAGATGCCGCCGCGCTCGCCGCCGCGCTGGCGCAGCTCCTCGCCGATCCCGCGCGGCGCCGCGCGCTGGGCCGGGCCAGCCGTGCCATCGTGGAGCGCGAATACACCTGGGCGCGGGTGGCGGCGGCGTATTTGGAAATGCTCCGCGAAACCTGCCGGCCTTTTCCTCATGTGCGGCATTAGCGGACTCGTCTATCGCGACCCCGAGCGCCCGGTCGAAGAGACGGTGCTCGGGCGGATGAACGCGGCCATTCGGCATCGCGGCCCGGACAGCGACGGTTTCTACTTTCGCCCCGGCGTGGGCCTCGCGATGCGCCGCCTCGCCATCGTGGATCTCGCGACCGGCGACCAGCCGCTGAGCAACGAAGACGGCAGCGTGTGGATCGTTTTCAACGGCGAGATTTACAACTACCCGCAGCTCCGGCCCGAGCTGGAAAAGCGCGGCCACGTCTTCCGCACGCACAGCGACACCGAGGCCATCGTGCATCTCTACGAGGAGCACGGGCTCGACTGCGTGCAGCATTTGCGCGGGATGTTTGCCTTCGCCATTTGGGATGAAAAGCGCCGCCGCCTTTTCATCGCGCGCGACCGCGTGGGCAAGAAGCCGCTCTATTTCGCGGAGCACGATGGCGCGCTGCTCTTCGGCTCCGAGCTGAAGTGCCTGCTGCAATATCCCGGCTTTCCGCGCGAGCCGGACCTCGCCGCGATTCACCACTACCTCACGCTCCAATACGTCCCCGATCCGCAGTCCGCGCTGCGCCACGCGCGCAAGCTGCCGCCCGCGCATCGGCTCGTCTGGGAGGCGGGCCGGGTGAGCATCGAGCGCTACTGGCAACTCCCGTACGAACCGAAATGGGACACGCCCGCGCCGGACCTGCGCGAGCGGGTGCGGGCGACGATCACCGAGGCGGTGCGCATCCGGCTGATGAGCGACGTGCCGCTCGGCGCGCATCTCAGCGGCGGAATTGATTCGGCGATCATCGTGGGGCTGATGGCCGGGCTGATGGACCGCCCGGTGAAAACGTTTTCCATCGGGTTCAAGGAAGCCGCTTTCAACGAACTCGAGCATGCGCGGACGGTGGCGCAGAAGTTTGGCACCGAGCACCACGAGTTCATCGTCGAGCCGGCGGCCATCGAGCTGCTGCCGAGCCTCGTCGAGCATTTCGACGAGCCCTTTGCCGACGCCGCCGCCATCCCGACGTGGTATCTCGCCCGCATGACGCGCGAGCACGTCACGGTCGCGCTCAATGGCGATGGCGGCGACGAAGCGTTCGGCGGCTATCAGCGCTACTTCGCCGACCCGCTGGCCGATCTCTACCGCCTCGTTCCCGGCGGGCTGCGCCACGGCGTGTTCGACCGCCTGCTCCGCGCGCTGCCGGTGCAAAGCGGACGCCCCGTGGAGCGCAGCGTGACTACCGCGCTGCGGCATCTCGCCCGCGCCGCCGACCTGTCGCACGGTGCGAGCATCGTGCGCTGGGGTTCGTTTTTCACCGAGGAGGAAAAGCGGGCGCTCTACACGCCGGAGATGAGCCGGGCGCTCCAGGCCGGCGCGTCGTCGGCGCTGCTGGAGGAAAGTTTTCGCACCGCGCTCGCCCGCACGC